>CAZRXJ010000366.1:0-3340 GCA_964604025.1 uncultured Saprospiraceae bacterium
TTCCTTACCTGTGTTGATCGCATCTGCAAGAAGCGAACGATAGTTAGATTGTATGCCAACTACCAAAAACAGTTTTGTAAGCATTTCGCCCTCTGTCAATATTACTGAAGATGACGAAGGGTATCGGATTGACGTCGCAGCACCAGGGGTGAAAAAAGACAAATTCTCGATTGAAATAAATGACAGTGTTTTAGTTATTAAAACTGATCAAGAAAAGACCGATAGTGAGCTAACTGGAAAGAGCCTTCGTAAAGAATTCAACTATCAGACTTTTAAAAGACAGTTTCATCTCTCTGAAGATATTTCTAAAAATGATATCCAAGCAACTTTTTCTAATGGTATTTTGTCTGTTCGGCTTTTGAAAAAAGAAGAAACAAAAATCGTTAACAGAACTATAGAGATTCTTTAACATACACATAAAAAGAGAAAAGGAAACTATTTTCTCTTTTTATAAGTTAATCATAATGTAAGTAATCCGAGACCTTCCGCTAGTCTTAGAGCTAACGCTCGGATATCAAGGGTGCAACTTCAGGTTGCGCCTTTTATTTTTGGTCTTTGGCTAACTCTTCTTTTAGAAATCGTCCAGTGTGGCTTTTCTTCTTTTTTATAATTTGCTCTGGTGTTCCTTCAAAAATTATCTGGCCGCCTCTATGACCTCCTTCGGGTCCAATGTCTATAATGTGATCAGCGACTTTTATTATATCCATACTATGTTCTATAACAATAACAGTATTGCCCTTATCAACTAATTTAGAAAGAACAGCGACAAGGTGTTTAATGTCTTCAAAATGTAAACCAGTTGTTGGTTCATCTAAGATATATAATGTATTGCCTGTATCTTTTTTCGATAACTCTTCACTGAGTTTGACTCTTTGTGCTTCTCCTCCTGAGAGTGTAGTTGCTTGTTGTCCAAGGGTGATATAACCCAGCCCTACATCTTGTAGGGTTTTAAGTTTTCTATATATCGAAGGGATGTTTTTAAAGAACTCCACAGCTTCATCAACAGCCATATCAAGTACATCAGAGATTGACTTTCCTTTGAACATTACTTCTAATGTCTCGCGATTATATCGTCTGCCTTGACAAGTCTCGCAATCGACATATACATCTGGTAAAAAATTCATCTCTATTAACTCCTTTCCTCCTCCTTGACATGTTTCACACCTTCCTCCTTTGACATTAAAAGAAAACCGTCCTGGTTTATATCCTCTGATTTTAGACTCTGGTAATCCTGCAAATAATTTTCTAATTGGGTCGAAGAGCTTGGTGTAGGTAGCAGGATTTGATCTAGGTGTTCTTCCGATAGCAGACTGATCGATCTCAATTACTTTGTCTACTTCATCTATGCCCTCTATTTCCTTATAGGGCAGAGGTCGTTGTAAGCTTCTATAAAAATGTTCTCGTAGTATAGGGTAAAGCGTTGCGTTGATTAATGAAGATTTGCCACTGCCTGATACTCCGGTTACACAAGTGAATGTGCCCAGCGGAATGGTAAGGGTTTGATCTTTCAAGTTGTGGCCTGTTGCTCCTTTTAAAACGATTTTCCTTCCGTTTCCTTTTCGTCTTTTTTTAGAATAGGGAATCGTTCTGATATTGTTGAGATACTCTGCTGTGATTCCTTTTGTTTTTATAAAACTAGAAGGAACTCCCTCGTTGACTAATTCACCACCTTTACTTCCAGCACCAGGGCCAAGATCTATGAGATAGTCAGAGGCCAACATAATGTCTTTATCGTGTTCTACAACGATTACAGTATTTCCAATTTTAGAAAGATCTCTCAAAGACTCTATCAACTTGTGATTGTCTCTTTGGTGAAGGCCGATACTTGGTTCATCCATTATATATGTGATACCGGTGAGTTGAGATCCTATCTGAGTTGCGAGTCTTGTTCGCTGTGCTTCTCCCCCTGATAGTGTTCTAGACGGGCGATTGAGACTGAGATAATCGAGTCCTACCTGTAGAAGAAAATCGAGTCGATATCTAATCTCTTTGATTACTTCTTTTGCAATCTTTTTTTGTCTGTCATCAAGATGATTTTCAAGTTTGTCAAACCATTCTCGTAATTCACTAAGATCCATTTGTCCAAGTTGTCCGATATGGGTATCTGCTAATTTGAAATGCATAGATTCTTGCTTCAGTCGATAACCTTCACATGTTGGACAGGTCACTATAGTCATAAAGTCCTCGGCCCACTGTCTAGTCTTTTCTGAAGTTGTTGTCTTGTACCAACGCTTGAGCATATTTACAATTCCTTCATTGGCAAGGTCATATACAAAGTCGTGAGGAGAATAACCCATGTTGAACTCAAAAGAGTCGTCGCCTCCAAACAGTATAATTTCTAATGCCTCAGGTGGTATATCTTTTATAGGTGTTGATAGCGTGAACTTGAATCTTTTTGCAATTGCCCTTAGCTGTTTGAATGTCAAGTTTTCTCTAATCTCTCCAAAAGGCACAATTCCTCCTTTATTAATATTGTTAGAGTCGTCAGGTATTACCTTCTCCATATCTACCTCATTCAGTAGGCTCAAGCCTCTACAATCTGGACAAGATCCATATGGTGAATTAAATGAGAAGGTGTTAGGAGAAGGTTCTTCATATGAAAGACCTGTATCAGAGCACATTAGCTTGTTGCTAAATGGAAAGACCTCATTGGTTTCAAGATCACAAACCTGTATAAAGTTGTCGCTGAGCTTAAAAGCAACAGATAAAGAAGAAGAGATTCGCTCTCTCTTTTCTTCTTCTACTTTGATACGATCTACCACTATTTCAATGTCATGGACTTTATATCGATCTACTTGTAGTCCAGGGGCTATGTCTCTGATATCTCCATCTATACGTGCCTTAGTATATCCTTTCTTACGCATCTGATCAAACAACTCTCTGTAATGTCCTTTTCTAGCCCTGACGAGGGGCGCCAGAAGAGCTACCTTTTTATCCTTGAACTGCTTATGTATCTGTTGTATGATCTTTTCTTCAGAGTACTTGATCATTCTTTTTCCCGTGTTCATAGAATAAGCCTCTCCTATTCTAGCGTACAAAAGTCGAAGAAAATCATATATTTCAGTTGTCGTTCCAACTGTTGATCTTGGATTCCAACCAGTTGTTTTTTGTTCTATAGATATGACCGGGCTCAGGCCATCTATTTTTTCGACATCTGGTCTTTCCATCTTACCCAAGAACTGTCTTGCATAAGAAGAAAAGGTCTCAAGGTATCTTCTCTGACCTTCAGCATAGATGGTATCAAATGCTAAAGAAGATTTTCCGCTTCCACTGATTCCTGTTATGACAACAAGCTTATTTCTTGGGATATCGACCGAGATATCTTTGAGATTATGCTCTC
>CAZRXJ010000367.1:0-3315 GCA_964604025.1 uncultured Saprospiraceae bacterium
CATTGCTCATAAGTACTCAATGTGTCAGGAGTTATACTTACTTCGAAGACATCGTCATGAAGCAAAGAATTAATGTTATCAATCTTACTTTGATATAATTCAAACTCCTGCTTCTTTGTGAAAATCTCATATCCACCCGAAGACACATATCCTATAAGCTCCTTGCTAAATCGGTTTTTTATAGTTTCTATACCTCTTCTGCGCTTATTTACTAAGTTATGTACTGCTGCTTCACCATATGAGTTGATATCAGCATGGATCTCAGATACACTACCGAAGCATGCAAAACCTGCATTGCGTGTACTAGCGGCACAACCAACAATTTGTTTGTCAATGACCCTAATTGATCGATCGGGTCTTCTATTTTTTAACTCAATGGCAGCAGATAGGCCCACTAATCCCGCACCAATGACGATACTGTCATGATGACTCTCTAACTCCGACCGTTCCCAATAACTTAGTCTCATTGTATATGTTGAGCTGAGAAGCTTCTATTTATTTACCTTTGAACAAAAGTGTAGTTCACATGATACAAAGAATTCAGAGTTTATTATTTCTCTTAGCGGCAGCATGTTTTGGAGGCGAATTTGCAACTTCGATGGCTTCTTCAGATCAGTCTGTGAGCGGGATATTTGGCGATCAACTATATACCCTTTCTGATCATCCTGCACTACAAGTTATTGCTGGACTTGGTATTCTACTGAGTCTGGTTGCTATCTTCTTGTATCAAAATCGGAATAATCAGATTAAACTAGGATACGTAGTAGCGACCTTAGCCATATTGCTACCAGTCGTAGCATTGCTCTTGTTTATGAATGAACCCAATCTCGATAATATTGAAGTAAGCGACAATCTGGGATTATACCTTCCTTTAGGAATGATCATCTTTTCATTACTCGCTGTCAGGTTTGTCAAGAAAGACAATAAGCTAGTAGAGTCCATGGACAGACTTAGATGATGTTTCCAACAACATGCTTAAGTCGGATTTCGGAGAATACATCTCTACGGTTCGGTTTTATGCTTTAGACTGGAGTCTAATTCTCCTATCAGATTATACGGCATTATCAATTACAAATGATAGAAAACTGTAGTCCAAAATCACAATTGCGATAGCAATGGTCCGAATCTCGTTGATAAAGTATAAAAAAAAGGCGTTGATCTTATGACCAACGCCTCTATATAATTCATTTAATTGTAGACTTATATTTGTTTAGGCTTAGCTGAATAATTCACCTTGAATTGTCCTGCTTTTCTAAGTGCTGTCTTAACATCACTTACGATACCCATCGTCACCTCTCTATCAATTCTTAAAGAAGAAGTTATCAATCCTCTCTGACGCTCATCTACTTTTATTCTATGATTCTCCAAGAACAAAGGTATATCCGCCGTTGTAGCAAATTTGTCACCGAGTTGAAGTCTTGGTTTATTACCTGCAGTAGGTATATGTTCTTCCGTTGGTGTACCGATGTACAGATAGTTAACTAGTGACTTCTTTTCAAGCTTATTCAATTCTGTTGCTTGAGGAGTGGTCACATTTACTTTAAGTGATGCATCTCTCAATACGGTTACAACCATAAAGAAAAATAACAGCATAAAAATAATATCAGGGAGAGACGCCGTGGATATCTCTGGTTTTGCCTTATTCTTTTTACTAAACTTTGACATAGTAATTATTTTTATTCTTCACCAAAATTAGAAGGTTCAGCCTCAGAAAGTTTTTTAGGAATCAACTCTCTTACTTGCTTCTTTTGCTCTATAGTTAGATTGTTATAGGCTTTGCCAAACCTACGTTCAGCCTCTCGATCATTCAAGGTATTATATGCGGCTGTAATCTCATTGTAAACGGATAGATACGTCTCATACTTTGTACCTCTATCATTCTTCAAAGAGACAATAGCATCTACCGAACTCTCAGCATAATCGTCACGACGATTAGGGTTCATGATAAACTCCATTACACCTTCCTTCAGATCTTCTAATCTAGTTGGCTCTCCTCTTACCAATAAATCATTATTAGCATTAACAAGGATGGAGTATACATTACGCGTTTTAAATTTTAGAACTTCTGGTGGTTCCTCTGACCATGGCGGAAGCCGCACCAAAACTCCTTTATCTTCAACAATCGTAGTAGTAACCAGGAAGAAAATCAACAATAAGAAAGCAATGTCTGCCATCGAGCCAGCATTGATCTCATTGGACATTCTGTCTTTTGCGCTTTTCTTTGCCATTACTTAAATAGATTTCCTACCTCCGCTAATATCATTGATACGAAAGCTAATCCTCCGAGGACCAAGGTAGTCATGATTCCTCCGCTTATTAACTTACTTACATTTTCACTCACATCAAATTTATCTAATATTCCGCCCATAAAAGGGTCATCAGCTCCAGATGAAGCTGTAGAATAAAAGGCAAAAAATGCTGCAGCTATAACCAGCATACCAATGATGGCTTTCATAGACTGCTTCGGCGCAGATAAAAGTTGTATTAATCCAAATATCACTGCTATCACTATAGCGGCTCCAATTAATACTCCAGTCAACGCAATCCCTGGATTAAAGAAATCAAAAGATTGTCCTGGGTTATCTTTCATTATCTGATTGAGATCATCCCCTAGTGAATATCCACTACTCCCTAACCCGCTAAATACGGATCCCAGGAATATAGCAACAACAGCTACACCAAGTATTATGGCGAAGAGTTGTCCTTTTTTAGCTAGTAATTGATACATATCTTAAACTTTAGTTGTTATAAAATAGTGAGACAATTACTTGAACACTTTATTTCTTGACATAACGTCTACTAACCCAATAGAAGCATCCTCCATCTTGTTAACTATACCGTCAATCTTTGATATTATATAGTTGTAAAAAATCTGTAGAATAATCGCCG
Source organism: uncultured Saprospiraceae bacterium (assembly GCA_964604025.1). GTDB lineage: Bacteria > Bacteroidota > Bacteroidia > Chitinophagales > Saprospiraceae > JAJRXG01. Next base: position 2,890 of record CAZRXJ010000367.1, read on the forward strand.
TAATCAAACCAAATACTGTTGTTAACAAGGCAACTTTAATACCACCTGCAACAACTGAAGGAGATAGATCACCAACCGCTTCGATTCTGTTAAAGGCTTCAATCATACCTATTACCGTACCCATAAACCCAAGCATCGGTGCAATAGCTATGAATAGAGATATCCATACTAAGCCTTTTTCCAAAAGTCCCATCTGAACACTGCCATAAGATACAATCGCCTTCTCAACAGCCTCAGGGCCATCTCCAGAGCTTCTTAATCCTTCATAAAGTACTGCAGCCGTCGGGCCAGGAGTTGATTTAGCTACTTCCATAGCTCCAGATACATCGCCATCCGCAAGACGCTCATCTATTCTACTAAGTAATTTATCAGTATTGGTAGTTGCAATGTTAAGAGTGATAATACGCTCAATACAGAATGCTAATC
>CAZRXJ010000368.1:0-3302 GCA_964604025.1 uncultured Saprospiraceae bacterium
ATGCTACTGGTCGAGCCAATAGGCAGATTTAAGAATAATGCTATTTTTTCTTCCCTGAGAGTGCTGAAATCTATAGTGCTCTCTGAGGTGAGTGTTTTGATTTCATGCGTGTCCCAAAGACTCATAGCTGCTTGAGCAGTTGCTAATTGTCCAAGTCTAATTTTCTGTTCTTGGGAAATAAAAGCTTTATACTTCTGATAGAGCTCGGGGTGAGGACTATTTTTCTTGACGAAATATTCCACTTTGGGTGTTCCGTCCTCCATATGGTTCAGCAAACTTATAACAGTTGCGAAAGTTCTGTATTTGGAGGGTAGTCCTTGCACGCAGGAAATCAAAATAAACAAGAGATTTTCGGCACCATGATTCCAGAACGGATCTTTGGCATTAGCTCCACCTTGACTTATGCCTACTATATTCTTAGCAAGTGATTTAATAGCACTTTCAGTTGTACAAGTATCCATGGGATTGTACCTAATAGAATTATATAGATCCTGATGATCGAGTCTGAGTACCTTAAAGCCTTTAGACTTAAGGTAAGACGCACATAATTCGAAAAGTTCTCCTTTAGGATCGGTCACCACAAGAGAGCAGTTGTCCCGCCGCAGGATATTATAATATACATAGTTCTGACTTTTACCTGCGCCCGTAGGAGAAACGATTAATGCGTGTGTGTAGCTGTCTTTTTGGGACAAGGCATTAACTCCATCAATTACTAAACCTTTGTTTGAAGGTCTAATGTCTTTTTTTCCCCATCGTGAAGAACCGTGCAACTTGCTCTTGGCATCAATGGGAAGGAGATAGCTCAAGCCATAGAGAATAAGAATAAACCAAATTAGAGAACTAATCATGATAAGCGTTTTTTTAAGTGAGAAAAAGAAGTGAGAAACTTTGATTGAAGAGATAAGAGCATACGCACTTTTTGGCGTTGGACAAAAGGTAAACCCCAAGCATATTCAAGGGTATACCAAGCACGTAATATGATGCGTCTTCCTATAACGAAACTAACATTAACGATTTGTGAGAGTCCATTATGTGTGAGATCATTGAGTGCAGTAGTAAGAAGATGTCCAAACCAAGAAAAGATCTCCTTTAGCATCCAAAAAGCGAATGCTATGCTGAGTAAATCGAGAATCGACCAGCCGAAAATCTCTTCGTAGAGGAAAGAGAAGTCATGTTGGAATATCCTCGAAAGGATATCCCAACTTGCTGACTTCAGATCAAGGATAAATTCCCATATACTACGATGGTCGGCCCCTATGAAATTAAATAAGATCATGAGCGATATTATTTTCATTCAATAAATCTGATATGGCTTGATCATACGAAGGAGGTGTAGGATCATCGGGCAAAGTCGAACTGTTTGACAATTCATCACCACTAATATCATCTGCTGGCTCACTTAGAAGATCAACTGGCGCTAAGTAGCTTTCAGGGTCATCAGAATTTCTGAAAGCTGCTCTATAAATAGAAGTCAAAGCACTGATATTCAAACCTACAGAGCTTAATGCAGCGATATCTACTTTATGATTGCCAAAGTGAGTTATGAGGTCATTGTGTAAATAGTTGTCCCCTTCAATTATATTCCTGTAGAGTCTTCTTGTGCGTTTTTTATACTTGATGAAATTTACGAAGCGCAACCAATGATAATGAATAACTGCCGATAGATAAATTCCGCAGAAGACTTCTATCAATGCAGCTGCACAGAAGACGAACATCATATACTCACGCAAGGCAACCTTAATGGCCCCAAGAAGCTCTATGTTTTCTTGTTCTGGAGTTGCAAGGTTGTACTCTTCATAGATTGCCGATTGTTCAGCATTTTCAGCTATGGAAACCACTTCGGCATACATGGAGCGAAGGTTTGCTAAGAAAACGGTAATCACAAGTACTAAGCAACTAAAAATAATAGCCATTCTCTTTGCATTTTTTCTAATGGTCTTGAGATCTCTTTTTCCATCAAAATCTAATATGCAGCTTTGATAATATCTTCTATATGCTGAAGTTAGTCTGCCATAGTTTTCAGAGCTGATGAACGTGAAGACTGCTACCATTAGCACTAAGAGACTGGCATAGGTGTTGACTATTTTAGTATTATCTGAACGAATGCCATTTTCAACGATAACGTAATAAACATCATGAGATAAAACGAACTGTAGTACGAAAACGACAATAACGAAGAAACTTGAAATGTGCCAACCACTACCAGAGTAACTTCTTTCTAAGTTTTCGACTTTTGTGTCATTTCTATCTTCTATCTGCTTGTTTTTTACATATCTATGTTTGAAAGAAGAGTTTTCGTTACCTACAGTATTGTAGCGGTCCACTGCTTGGATATTATTATAATTCTGCATGATTGATTAGTTGTCGTTTTGTGAAAAGATATCATTGAAGGCAGTAGCAAAATCAAAATAATATGATGGGGATTCCGCAGGTAAACATGCATCGTTCTCCCAGCCTATGACGCCGATTTGATCCGCCTTGTCCAATTGGGTGATAACACAGTTGTTGGGCGAAAAGCTATCATAACCATCAGAGAGAATCAAAACAATTTTTTTGTCGAAAGACTCTCTAAGCATGCGTGTTGTAATCTGAAGAGCTTTTTCGAGTGGGGTAGATTCATATCGCGTATTGATATATAGATTGATTTGTTCCAAAAATCGCTTTTTTTCTTTCTCGAAATCTTGCTTCCTAAAAGCTGCTTTTGATTGTTGACTAACTTTGTTCAAGGCTGAACGAGATGAAGAGTTTAGGGAGAAATTTGGAATACGCAATCTCAAGGGGGCAACTCTTGTATCGAGAGTGAACAAGAAAGACAAAGTGCCTCCCCCTCTTTTTTTAATTTCATTGATAGTGCTTTCGACTTGCTCTTGCGTGATATACATGTGCGGTAGCATTGAGGATGAAAGATCACAGACTTGTATGATCGAAATTGATTCTTGTTCTTGGGCTTGTATGGATTGATTGTGTGTGAATAAAATGAAAGTGATTAATAGAAATTTATATAATTGCATGACTATTTGTTTAGGTTGTTAATAACAAGGTGGTTTAAACATTGCGATCTGTTTATCGGACCTGGATGGCTTTTAAAAAGTTCCGTGTAATAAGAGCTTTGAGATTCTTCTTCTGTTAAAGAAGCATAATGCCGATAAACCGAGAGGGCATGGATAAGATCAACTCGCCTTGTTTGAGCCATTAGGAGTAGTGCAAAATGATCTGCTAACAGCTCGTTGCGCTTTTGAAAGGATTCATGAACAGCGTTTAGGCCTAGTGAAGTAACAAGTTTGCCTACCTTGCCATATCTG
>CAZRXJ010000369.1:0-3296 GCA_964604025.1 uncultured Saprospiraceae bacterium
CAGTTACTTTACTGATCTGATTATTTATGAATGAATCATATCTTGAGAGATTAGCGACTGTAGCAATAGAATATTTTAATTTTAAGACTCTAATTGGAGCCGAATAAGATGCATAAGTTCTTAACTGTGTAAATCGATCGGTATTTATTGGCCTTATGGTCTTTATAAATTGATCATTGATCGATATCTCATTAATGACTCTGTCGTTTGTTATGTTGTAACTGATATTAGCGAAGAAGCTTTTAAAATTAAATTGATCAAACTTTCTATAATTTACCCTAAGGCTGTGCGTGTAAGATGGAGACAAACTGGGATTGCCTTCGATTAGAATATTAGGATTAGAATTATCAGGTAATGGGGCTAACTGATTAAGTGTAGGTAGCGTTACATTAGTCCAATAATTGAACTCTAGGTTGGCACTTCTAGGTAGATCGTAGTCAAACCTGAAATTTGGGATAATGAAAGTAGATTGGTTTCTTAATTCGTCTACTTGACTTGTGATTTCATCCGTGATAGCTCCTTTGATATTAGAAGATTGAAGACCTATGCTGGCATTGATGTTGATTTTCTTAGTATTCTTCTTAATATTTAATCTTCCTTGTTGGACAATGTTTCTTTTTCGATATGCACTACTCAGTTCGTCGTTAAAAAGATTTTCTCCATTTCGAAAATCGAAAAAGGACTTTGTTGGAGATTCTGTTTCATATATGTAATTATAGCTACCACTTAGATATAGTGCCTTACCAATAGGTTCAGTATACACACTTTTGTACTCGATGTTGTTTCTTTTATAGTCATATTCTTGATTTTGATTGATGTTCAGAGTATTGATGTTATTGATGATTTGGTTATCTACTGAGTTGGATTGATCCAATACGCCGTATTGGTACTTTGCTGTATTTAGCCAGTTTCTACCTTTGGTTTTATATTTTTTTCGGAGCGTTATATTGCCCTCTATTCCAGTTTGATCATCCATTAACAAGCGAGTGGAGTTGGTCAACCCAGACGGTATTTCCATTTGCCTGAAGATCGTTTTACTCGATATGTTGTTGTCATTGAGTATGGATGAAAATGTGTTCTTCCAGATCACTTGTGTGAATGGGTTGGGCTTATAATCTAATTTGAGATTGAGTCTATGGTTTTGATTTTGTAGATTAGATAGACTCGTATCTATTGTTTCAAAATTGGTTGTCTCTGTGAATTGATTACTGAGTGTTTGTTGATGTAGAGTTTTATCAGAATTTATAAAGAAATAGTAACTGCTCAATCTTAATTTACTAGAGAGGTCATAATTAAAGTTGAGACCTGTCGATATGTTATCTGTGATACCTTTGGGGATACCGCCCCCACCAAATTCTCCAAAATTGATATTTTGATTGCTGCCTGATATTGCATTGGCTAGGCCACCCATGAAGCTGATATATTCATTGAATGAGAAAGCTTGTTTGTTTACGTTGTTAGCACCAACGATGACAGCAGCTTGCATCTTTGGAGAAAATCTATTGTAATTTAGCTTAGCGTCATATGTAGACTCTGTGCCTCCAGCTATGTTTGCATTACCAAAGCCGCCTTTTTTATAACCTTCTTTTAATTTTAAGTTGATAGTTTTTTCTTCTACTCCATCATCTATACCTGTGAACTCCGCCACTTCTGATTTTTTATCAAATACTTGAACTTTGTCTACAGCTTCAGCTTCTAGATTTTTAGTTGCTATTTTAGGATCGTTACCGAAAAACTCTTTTCCATCGACCAGTACATTTTCTACTTTTTCACCCATGGCCTTGATGGATCCGTCCCGTTGGACTTCTACTCCAGGTAATTTTTTTAGGAGATCTTCAACTGTCGCTCCTGGTTTTACTTTGAATGCTGCAGGATTATAGCTTATAGTATCTCCTAGGATACCCATAGGTATGTGTTCCGCTTTAACTGTTACTTCTTTAAGGATTTCTGATGTAGGCTCTAAGTTGAACCTACCTATGTTCAGTTTTTTATCCGTACCGTCAATAGTAACAGACTTAATTAGTGTCTTATATGATACAAAGCTCACTTGCAAGATATATTCACCCTTTTCGACATCCTCCATAGTGAAGATTCCGTCATTATCAGATATACCAAAAGACATCATAGAAGAATCTATAGATTCTAGTAGGACAACTGTGGCGCCAACTAATATTGATTCTTGCTCGTCAGTAATTGTGCCCTGGACAAGATGTTGTGATTGAAGAGAGCATTGAAAACCAAAGAAAGCTATAAAGAAGATTATGTGATTCATTATAATTTGATTAGAAGGTGTAAGAAGATTGCCTACTTGCCATATATCATGACGCTGTAGACAATCTCTAAAGACTTTCACTACTTTTTGAGAGTGGGTCGTTCAGATGTCAGACAGTTATATAAGTTGCCGTGGCTTATTAGTTATAATGATAGAGCGTGAGTGTGTTCTTACCCTCGTATCATTATAGATCTACCTTCTCGATTCCCAGACATTTTTTGCATTTCTTTGATTTTTTCAGCCATGATATCGTCATATTCCTCCTTACTTACTTTCTGGCCTTTTGTAGGTTTTACGAGCATACTTTCGTCTGGTGCATCTAGTGATACTTCGGTTGCTTTAATTTCTATTCTTCCATCATCTATAGACACCATGAGTATGGCTCCCGGAAGTTGATTATAACCGCTCGGGCCAATTGGTACTGCTATTTCTGATGTGAACCATGCGACTATTGACATTTCTTTCGCTTCTTCTTCTGTCCCTTTCATGGGCTCAATTGTTTTGACATAAGTAGCCTTCTGACAGACATATCCGAGATACTTTATGCGTTCGTTACTAATCTTCCATTTTGGTCTACTAAGCTTTTCTTCAATTAGAAACTCTTTGCTCATAAAAGCTGTCTGATTGATGCTTTCCTTGGCTTTTAGATCTGTGTAAAGTATCTCCTCTGAGTCACTTGTTTCTATGACCATTTGAAATGATCCATCGTCGGATTCTAATTTAATGTCTTCAGTTGTGTTGTCAGCAGCATCTTTGTATACCGAGACCATATTGCCAAAAAATAATTCTTTGTTTGTATTCATTTCACTCGGCATCATATCTCCAAGATCCAAACCTGCCATTCCTTCGAATTCTAGCTTGGTCGTCTCGGCATATTTTATTGTACCTGCCTGTTGTGCTGATATGCTGAAGGAGAAGATGATTATAATGAGAAGTGTGTTGAAAGATTTCATGATATAAATATTTGATAATTGATGACTCAAATGTATGGGCTAACCAATTGCTTCTTAGTTAATCAACCTTT
>CAZRXJ010000370.1:0-3292 GCA_964604025.1 uncultured Saprospiraceae bacterium
GCGCCATTGACACCCACTCATCGGAGAGTATCTGTTGACCTTTCCATTTGCCTCTGCACATCGTAAGATAGCCGAACCGCGCTTGATCATAAGCATTGATAAACATACCTCCGCCCCAGTGTCCACCACCACTTGGGATCTCAACAGCTTGTCCATCCATGATGATCCAAGAATTTTCATAGCCCATCCATCGCCATGTAGCTGTGGCGCCGATGGGATCCATTAAGAGTTCTTTTAAGACAACCTGAAGTGGCTTGCGCCAAATGTTAGTTCCAGCTAGTGCTAGTAGATTAACGCGGGTGTCATTGTACTCATAGACCGTACCTGGTTCAACTCGATCTCTTTTGATCATCTCTGATCGTTCTCCACTTGGGCGATCTGCCCAATCAGGCTTACCCCATAAAGATCCTTGCCAGTCACTCGTCTGTCTTAACAAGTGATCCCAAGTAATCTTACTATTATGTGCTGACTTGAAAGGCTCGATGACCATGGGGTCTCCCAAGTGATGCGCTCTATCATTTCCTCTTGCAGATTGTAGTGGTATGATAGGAGCCATGTATTTGTCTACGGGGTCATTTATATTAGTGATCATACCGCGATCATATGCCATACCGATAGTTGATGATAAGAAGCTTTTGGTCACACTGAAAGTCATGTCTACGCGCTCGGGTTCTCCCCATTCTGCTATGATATAACCGTCTTTTATGATAATACCAGTTTGTACTCCACGAGTTTTAAAAGGCCCGACTCCATCGCCATATGGTTCTCGACCAAATCCATTGAGGTAATGATTAATCTCTAAGTTGCGCTCACCAGAACTTTCACTTTCTTGAGCATAGCTTATTGCACTACTTATGCTATCTGCATTGAGACCTACTTCGGATGCAGACTTGTGTATCCATTCGTTTGTCGGGCCAGGGAAGTACATTTGACCATAGATTCCTACACTCCAAAAACAAACCAGACATATACTTAAAAACATTTTCATCTTCTGAAATTTTGATCAAGATAGTATCTTGAATCAAAATTTTTAGCTTCATGAATGATCAATCTTACAAAGTTGTACTACCATTGACATCAGAACATGCTCATGAAGTATTAGCCCTTTACAAACAATCGTGGTGGGCTGATAAGAGAGACCTTTCTTCTACAATCAAAGTAATGGAGGGTAGCGACTTATGTTGTGGTGTCTTTGATGACTCAGATATGCTCGTAGGATATGGTCGTGTGCTTTCAGATCTTATTGAAAAAGCAATGATCTATGACATCATCGTGGATCAAGAACATCGAGGAAGAGCAATTGGGCGATTGATAGTAGAGTCAATATTAGAATCTGAAGCTTGCGTTAAAGTCAATCATGTAGAATTATACTGTAAGGATGAGATGATGCCATTCTATAATAAGCTAGACTTTTATAATATAACACAAGAAGTCAAATTACTTCGACTTAACAAATTATAAAAAGAGATGGCTTATGTCTTCTAATTATTTATAGAAATGAGATATTGACGAAGTCTACTTTTGTATCGGCATTACCTAATAGTGTCTGAGTAGATATACTAGATAAAGCAACACCAAATGCATGAAGTAGATCTTTGATAGCTTGCACCCTGTTGCGGGCTAAAGATCGAGACCTATAATTGTCGGTATGATAGCTCGTGATATTTATATTGCTAATCCTGCGACTACGATAGCTCTTAGCGACTTTTCTAATCTGATCAACTCCCGCCTTTTGCAATAAGGCTCGCTCTGGACTAAATCCAATATATTGTTGTGTACCAATATCAATGTTAACTTTATTCTCTTCACTAAATGACGGAATGGGTTCATTTTCTTTTTCGAAAAATACAATTTTGCTATCAGTAGGTTCTGCTGTCTTACTTAGGCGATCGACTAGTAAGTCGTGACTCTCACTTGTGGAGAAGTAATTATCGATGCGTTGATATGTAGTGGTGATATTTCCTTTAGGGGTGACATCCACTAGAAAAGCCTTGCCATTGATTAGAACAACAGCCTTCTTTGAAGTGTTCTGTGCCCCTACAGAGACGCTCAATGATAAGAGCCAGATGATATTAATCCATCTTGTCATAGCAAACTATTCACTTTTACTATTCTATGTATAGATGCAAATATTAAGCCACTTCGTATGGGTTTAAGAATAACCGTATCTCAACAACTCACTGATATAAGACTCAAAATAACTGAACTGATATAACTTATTGGACCAGACTATATATATTGAAGTCCAAAGCAATAATATACAATGACTGATAATTATATGTTGAGATTGATATTGCTCTTCACTTTGTCTTATACATTGTTAGGCAATTTGGAAGGGCAGGAGAGCGCATCCTTAGAAGGAAGATGGGACATAACGATAGATAAAGATGGTAAGCAACTTCCGTCTTGGCTTGAGGTGAAACATTCTGGACGAGCTACCCTTGTTGGGAGATTCGTCTATGCTTTTGGTAGTGCCCGACCGATTAGTGTTATTGAAATAGATGATAACAATTCATTTCGTTTTTCGATACCACCTCAGTGGGAACCAGGATCTTCGGACATGGTCTTTGTTGGTAGGTTAGAAGACGATGCATTGGCGGGCTCAATGATTTATACTGATGGATCTGTCAGTAGCTGGACGGCTCATAGAGCACCTGAATTAAAATATAAAAGTAACCCATCATGGGGTAGATCTGTCGACTTATTCAACAATAGTGATTTGTCTGGCTGGCATGCAACAGGAGACAATCAATGGATTGTTAAAGATGGTATATTGACTAGCCCTAGATCTGGAGCTAACCTAGTGTCGGATGAGAAGTTTACTGATTTCAAATTAGAAGCTGAATTTCGTTATCCAGAAAATGGAAACAGTGGTATCTATCTGAGAGGTCGATATGAAGTGCAGATAGCTGATAGTAAAGATATGTCACCTTCTGATATCCAATTTGGTGCGATTTATGGTTTTTTGACACCTAATACAATGGCAGCTAAAGATGCTGGCGAATGGCAACATTATGAGATTACACTGATAGGTAGTCGAGTAACAATCATAGCCAATGGCTATAAAATCGTAAACGACCAGATTATACCTGGTATTACCGGAGGAGCTATAGACAGTGATGAAGGTGCACCTGGGCCTTTCATGATTCAAGGAGATCATGCTCCTGTAGAATTTAGAAAACTTGTAGTAACACCTGTTTTAAATTAGAATTCACCATATGGTGGATAGCCATAATTAAGAAGCAGAATAGTAAAAAGGATTAATTACATTATAAGTTATTTTTTAGAATCG
>CAZRXJ010000371.1:0-3278 GCA_964604025.1 uncultured Saprospiraceae bacterium
TGAGTGGATGACCCTTGATATCTTGCTTAGCAAAGTGATTGATGATCTCGTAGTTGGAGATCAGAGTAGAACCACATCTCTTCGCGATACTGGCCACATCGGCGATATGATCTCCATGCCCATGAGAGGCAAGGATATAATCCGCCTCTATACTATCGACATCTATATGTTTGGCTAGTTCATTGCCAGTGATAAATGGATCAAAAAGAAGTTTTTTGCCTTTTGTTTCAACCAGCAAAGTAGCATGGCCATAGTAAGTAACCTTCATGAGTACTTTTGATTAGATAAAGCTTAAATATAGCTATTTACCGCTCTTAAGGCTTCTGATTTATACACATATCTCTAGACTGATTCACTGCTCTACTATCCTATATTTATGACCGATTTTACTTACACTTTTGTAAATACTCTAGACTTTCTCACCCACTTAATACATAATTGGTTTTCTTAGCTTTTGATATATAGTCACTTGTGATTATGATAGATCTGATCTAATGATGAACATCTCAAAGCCGTTTTTAGATTACAAGTTCAAAGCACTGAACGAGGCATTAGGGCAACCACACGAGCATCAGCAAGACATACTCAAGGAGGTGATCAAAATGTTCTCTAAGACTCAGTATGCTTCAGATCTGGGCATTACTAAAGATATATCTCAATCCGAATATTTGTCGTTAGTCCCCATCTGTCGATATGATGATCTCTCATCTTATATATCTTCCATGAAGTTAGGTCAGAAGAACCTCTTGCTTAAAGATAAGGTGAGATACTATGGAGAGTCTTCAGGCACGACAGGCAGAAACAAGCACATCCCGCTGTCGAAAAGGTATGTCCGCGAATGCCTCATCAAAGGGTCTATGTACTCAGCAGCCATCGTCAATCATCATGTTAGAGAAGCAACTGAAGGGAAGATGGTCGTCCTTCCAGGATCACTCAAGCAAGTCGGTGATAATCAGATCGGAGATGTATCAGCTATTATGGCAGAACATATCCCATTATTATTAAGACACAAATCTGCCATCAATACAGGTATAAGTGTCAACGGTTCTTGGGAGACGAAGCTCAGTGCTATAATAGATGCTGCAGAATCCAGTAAGATTATGGGTCTAAGTGGCTTGCCTACTTGGAATCTAAAACTCCTAGAACATTATATCTCAACACACAGCGCAGATAAGATTCGATCTTTTATGGAGAATATAAGGTACTTTGTTCACGGTGGCATAAGTATAGAACCATATCAAGAGAGATTCAACCAGATCTTTAATAGCAAAAAGATAGTCTATATTAACGTGTATAATGCAACTGAAGGTTTTTTCGGATTTCAATTAGAGCCTGATGAAGATCACTTGACGTTATTTATAGATGGGCATGTATATTATGAATTTGTAAAACTCAATGATATTTTCAATCAAGACCCAGAGATAATATCACTAAGCGAAGTCAAGAATGATATACCATACGTCATGATTATATCCAACACATCTGGTCTATACAGATATGTTATGGAGGATGTTATCGCTTTCACAAATATCAGACCTTACAAAATTAGAATACTTGGAAGAACTTCTGGTTTTCTAAATGCTTTTGGAGAAGAAGTCATGGAAGATTCTTGTAACAAAGTCATTGACAAGTTAACGCAATTGACAGGCGTAGAAGTCAATGACTTCACCGTAGCTCCAAGGTTCATACAACATCCAGAAGAGACCTATATGGGATGTCATGAGTGGCTTATAGAATTCAATGCTGCAGTAAGTTATAGTGAAGAGCAACTCGCAGATATTATAGATCAAGAACTTAAAAACTTAAGTCACGACTATTCTGAAAAAAGAAAGAATGATTATATCATGTGTACTCCGATAGTCAGGATCTTACAACACGGATGTTTTCATAGATATCTTAGTCAACAAAAAAAAGTAAGTGTTCAAAGCAAAGTACCGCGCATCAGCAGCAATCGTCAGTTAGTCGATGACATATATGCTTTGATATGACAAGATTAGAGCAACGCCTGGTTGAACGATGGGAATTCTGGCCTCAATGGTTGATACACTTTCCAACAGCCGTTTTCTATTTTATATTTGGATTACGTGCACGCAATTTTCTATTCTTTACTAATATTTCTAACGATTACAAAGATTCCAATATTGAAAATTCTTCTAAAAACTATGTGTACTCTAGATTACAACAAGCTTACTACCCGATTACACATTTGGTCCGACGTCACCAAATTGAAAACATAAACTTATCACAATTCAATAACCTATCCTACCCTATCATCGCAAAGCCTAATATAGGAAAAAGAGGACTTGCCGCTAATCTTCTGAACAATGATGATGAGCTAAACGCCTATTGTAGAAAAGCCAACTACGATATACTCCTTCAAGAATATATCGATTATAGCAACGAGTGTGGCATCTTCTATATCCGATTACCCGATGAGAAAAAAGGAAGTATTACTTCTATCGGAATTAAAAAGCTAGTTACGGTTACAGGCGATGGAGTGAGCAATCTAAGTAGTCTGTTACATGCAGCAGATATACAATTGTCTGATGCTAATACTATAGAAAAACAATATGATCTTGTTGCAACAATACTCGCAAAAGGTGAAGAGCTCGTGATAGAACCCATCGGAAGTCATAACCGTGGAACTATGATAAGCTCAGGTGATCACTATATCAATGATCAATTGTTGGATGTAATTGAAAGATCTCTTCACGGATTAGAATTGTATTATGGTAGATTGGACATAAAATATCAAACCTGGAAAGACTTAACCAACGGTCAGTTCAAAATTATAGAAGTTAATACCATAACCAGTGAGCCACTTTCTATCTATGATCACAGCATACCTTTTATAAAAAAATATCGCATTTTCTATAAGCACATAAAGACCATGTACAAGATCAGTCAGCAACTTAAGAAAGAAGGGAGATCGCGATTAAGTCTATCTGATTTTATCAAGTATTTAAGGTCCTATAACGCACATCTAAAGAGTATCTCAACTGCTCAGTTGACGGGATAATTATTTCATCAACTTTGCTATTGATTTGGCCTAATAGTCGCTCTTACATTTTGGATTTTATTATAAGTTAAATCAATATGTATTAATTGATGATTAAAACTCCATAATTTCATTGGTATAACTTTATTTTGTGCGCGTAAAGAGTATAATGTTCTGACTCTTTTAATCCCGCCAGCCTTTGTTTTGTTGTTTTAATAGGCACTTCTAAATCTATTTTCTATAATTGTACTATGGATTGAATTCATTGTTCTTCATGTCT
>CAZRXJ010000372.1:0-3267 GCA_964604025.1 uncultured Saprospiraceae bacterium
AATTCCTAAGAAGAACAGAATACTTGACATCTCAATTCTGGACAAAGCGGTATGTGCACTGTATAAGTGCTTCCGCTGATCGTCAAAGTTTTCTTCGGGATGTATATACTCTGAGACAAGCCATACTATACCTAATGCCATCATCATACCTATGTATGGTGGCATATGAGTAATAGACTTAAATATGGGTACTGACACTAATGCTAATATGCCTACTGCTAACATCGTCTTGCTACTCAGAACACTATTGCGCTCTGCTTCTTTTTCTTTTTCACGAGAAGCCAAAGTCAGCGTACCTTGAAAAGCTGGTAACAAGGATGCCACGAAGGTCGGAACTGCCAGACAGACGAAAGAAGGAATAACCAAGTGAGTGATCAATCCTGGTGTAGTGACCTTAGCACCTATCCATAACATCGTAGTAGTCACATCCCCTATAGGTGACCAAGCTCCTCCAGCGTTAGCAGCGACAACCGCAAGAGACACAAACCATAAACGCTCTTCTCTATCAGGTACTAACCTCCTGAGAAGAGAGACGAGAACTATGGTTGAAGCTAAGTTATCTAGTGTAGCGGAGAGAAAGAAGGCCAAGACACAGATTAACCAAAGCATCTTTTTCTTGCTATTGGTATTGATACGATTAGTAATAACCGAAAATCCCTTATGCAGATCTATGAGCTCAACGATTGTCATGGCTCCAATTAGAAATATTAATATTTCTGCTGTCTTACCTACATGATGAACAAGCACCCCCTTGAGACCATCATAGTAATCACCATCTCCATGAAGTGCATGACCATGATGATCAAATAAATCAAGATGTCCCAAAGAAATAAGAGCCCATGTCATAGCACCCATAATCAAGGCCGGAACAGTCTTGTCTAACTTCAGTGGATGTTCGAATACAATAACAAGGTATCCAATGATAAAACAAGCAATTACTCCGTACAACATATCATTCTAATTCTAGGTAGGAAATCTAACTCTATAAGCTCTTATATATCAGAGTTCTCTAAGATAATCTCAATATTAAATAAAAATCTACAGGACGGGTAGCACTTACACGTAAAACAAAGTGTAATTCTTCATGAAAAAGAACGTATAAGGATTATTTAAATATGTTCTGGGGAAAAGTAATGATATAGACCTCATCGTTGTAATGCAAGGAGAAGTCAATATCCCCTTCGACTATGATGGTCGGGAAAAGAATGTCTCTCACAATTGTATCGTCTGGAAGGATCATCTGATTATCGAATTGTGCAGATCTCACATATGCTATCTCATCTTCGACGGACTCAATATTTTGATTATACCATCTTCGATCATCCATGATATAGACAACGGGTTCTGCATTGGTCAGCAGCGATTCTCCAACAGATAACCCCGATGAAGCACCTAATAATACATTAAGACCAACACCTAGGATACCGATAGCCGTATCAGCTTTTCTTCTTTTTTTTATTGATTTGGATTCCTTTATAAGGTCTGATACGATCTCTTCTTCTTGAATGGGCTTCAATATTCTTTTGCCATTCATAGTAAATCGAAATTGGCTCTTATCGATAAATATAGAGCGATTAGAAAGATTGGTGACCGCGCATTCAAATACAAAAGAGTGGCCTATGGCTCCTATATAAGCTACTTCTATTATAAGTTCTTCATCCTCTAAGATGCCAGCTTCAATCTCATTTGCTTCTAAGTTCTGATATATCTGTCCTTCTTTGACAGTCCTACAAGACATCAAGAGTATCGTGCTTAAAGAGATATACAAGATGATATGCCTAGAAAGTAACACCATTTGTTAATTAACGCTTTATCCGATTTATGTGAATGGTCGAAAATAGTGTTTTAAAGTTTCTATAACCAATATCAAATGAAAATCAACTTCTGAATGCATCGCTCATCTCTATGCCCCTGCATTCTTAACATCATGATACCCTTTGTTAATCATGACATCCATGACCTTCTTGCGTTGGTCTCCTTGGATCATAATCTCACGACCTTCACGTTTGCCACCGACTCCGCATTTGGCTTTAAGCTCCTTACATAAAGAGTCTAATTGAGGTGCTGCCAGAGATAACCCCTTGATCAATGTGACTGTTTTGCCGCCACGGCCTTTTTTTTCTATATATACTCTTACTTTATCATCGTATGTCTTTCCAGCCATCTTGGGTTTTTCTTCTTGTTGATCAATATTGATATCACTATGCTCCGGATTACCCAGTGCTTGAAGGTCATCCCAGGATATTTTTCTAGAAAATTTGTCTTTAGCCATAATTTAGGCAATCTATTTATCAACAAATATGTACTTTTTTGCCAAAATTAATGAGTACTAATTATGCCATCTGAGAAGATCAAGTTTACTAACGCTGACGGATATGAACTTTCAGCCCGAATTGATTGGCCACTAAACAAGGGCCCTTATCCATTTGCGATATTTGCACATGTATTTACTGGTAACAAAAACTTAAAGTCTGCAAGGCACATCAGTAGAGCACTTACGTTAAATGGAATCGCAGTGTTGAGATTTGACTTTACTGGACTAGGAGAAAGTCAGGGAGATTTTGCAGATACTAACTTTACATCCAATGTAGATGACCTTATGTCTGCGGCCGAATATCTGACTAACAACCATGAAGCACCCTCCATTATCATCGGTCATAGTTTAGGTGGAGCCGCCTCCTTATTTGCAGGATCGAAGATAGAATCAATCAACGCAGTAGTTACTATAGGCGCTCCATCCTATCCAGAACATGTCTCTCACTTGCTCAGTGATAGTATAGAAGACATAGAAAAAAACGGTTGTGCTAATGTCAATATTGGTGGAAGAAAATTTGTCATTAAAAAACAGTTTTTAGATGATCTTAAAAATCAGGATCACATCAAAATAATCAAGTCCCTTAACAAAGCGATTCTTGTGATGCATTCTCCTCAGGATCGTGTCGTTGAGATAGACAATGCAGCCAACATCTATCAGCTGGCGAGGCACCCAAAGTCCTTTGTGACACTCGATGGGGCGGACCACATGTTAACTTCTAAGGATGATGCATTCTATGCAGGTCAGGTGATCAGTTCGTGGGTCAAGAGGTATGTTAGCTTTCCGGAAAGAGAAAAATTGAAAACTGATCAACAGGTTGTTGTTAAATTAGGCGCTGAAGACAAGTTTACAACCGACATGCAAGCCGGTCGACATGGTATGGTCGCTGATGAACCTGAAGAGTTCGGTGGCAATGACTTCGGCCCCTCTCCTTACGAATTACTCAATGCGAG
>CAZRXJ010000373.1:0-3266 GCA_964604025.1 uncultured Saprospiraceae bacterium
CACTCGCCGTTCCGTTGATTTATTCTTCGGGACCAACATCCTTTGATTTTGTATTTAAAAACCATAAACACTCTGCTGAGGACTTTCTTAGATACGCTTTCGTTTCTCCTGGAGGAGAATTTAGTTTTGATAATCATACAGCGATATTGCAAGATGGTCAAGTTATCGGAGTGGGTGCTGCATTTGGTTATCAGAAAGCGAAGACATTTACTATAAGTGATGCTCTTAAGATTATAAAATACTACAAACTTCAAGCACCTGCGGTAATGTCGAGAGGATTGAAAGTTGAGAAAATTATAAAATTGCCTAAAAAGAGAGAGGTGGCTCTTGCTCACATTGCTATAACCCCAGAACAAAGAAGCAAAGGCTATGGGCAACTATTAATGGAGTACCTGATGGAGCATACGACAATAGATATTGCTACGTACTTTATGCTTGATGTCTCACTACTTAATCCAAGAGCAAAGGCTTTATATAAGCGTATGGACTTTGTTGTAGCCCATGAGATGAAATCGTCGCTAAAGAATGAATTTGGCTTTGTCGCCGATCATTATAGAATGGAATTGAAGAATAAACAATCATAACTTCATAAGACGAATGTCTGAGTACTTCGATTATGAATATCGATGCACAAAACTGCTATGGGCACTCGATGAGTGGCATGATGTCAAACAGTTGACATAGTTAAGGCAATTCAACCAGAAAATAAGATGGTTCACTAGAAATCTTATTCGTCATAAGATCAAATTATTTGATCTTTAGGCATTGACTTCATGACTAGATATTGTACACTCTTGTTTTATTGGCTGATGATGTTGCACATATGCCCTGCACATGGCCAGAACAGTACAGTATTAGATCAATACATAGAAATAGCACTGGCCAATAATCTATCTTTAGCGAGTGTCAGTCTTCAAGAGTCCCGTCAGTCATCTAAGATTGATCAAGCCAAAAAGTTGTGGCAACCTAACATTGATCTCAACGCCAGTTATCTACTAGCTGAAGGAGGGAGGAAGTTGTTATTTCCAGTTGGCGACTTGTTCAATCCTGCTAATTCAGCTCTCAATCAATTAACGGGATCAGAGCAATTTCCGACAGATATTGAAAATGTCGAAACTCAGTTGACACCTAACAACTTTTTGGATGCTAATCTCTCGATATCAAAACCTATCATCAATAGCACGATCAAGTATAATATAAAGATCCAGAAAGCACTCTTGCAACTGAGTGAAGCAGATAAAGCTATCCAACGCAATGAATTGACCTTCCAAGTAAAGCAATCATATTTCAATTACTTGAAATCAGAACAAGGTGTCAAGATTATAAATGAGAATCTCTCTTTGTTGAATGATATATTAGCCTTTAACAAAAAGTTGATCAAGTATGATAAAGCGACACCAGATATTATCAGCGACATTGACTTCCAAATTTCATTATTAGAGAGCCAGATTCAAGGGCTAAGAGAACAACAAGAGCTTTCTAAAGTGCTCTTTAATATCTTGCTCAATAGAGAAGTGGGCGAAGAAATTGTGATAGATACAACTCTGGTAAAGGAACGGTTGAGGAGCAATTATAAATTTGAATCTTTGGTTGAAAGTGCGTTTTCTAAGAGACCTGAATTTAGAAAACTGTCTATTGCTGACCAAGTTAATGAACTCAATGGTAAGCGTATAGATAATACCAAAAAGCCGACTCTTGGTATACGAGGGGCAGTAGGTGTACAAGGGGAAGAATTTTCATTTAACGAAGGAGGGCCGCTTTATACACTTGGCCTTAATCTTGGATGGAACATATGGGATGGAGGACTTCGTAAAAATCAATTAGAAGAACTAAAAATAGCTAAAGAAGAAAATCAACTTGAAGTTAAGATAGCAGAGCAACAGATTACACTACAAGTAGCGCAAGCATATCATCGCTTACGTTCTTTATATGCTATGCTCGATGCTGAGGAGGCAGCTATAGAGGCGGCAGCGATCAGCTATAATGCTATAGACAAAAGATATCGAAATGATCGCGCCTTGTTGATTGAATTATTGACGGCGCAAAATAGATTGGCTTCAAGTAAGCTTAATAAAGCCTTAGTTGGTATTGATATTTTAATTGCAGAAGCAGATTTAAGCCGGATCACCTATGAATAATTGCAGTTTATATAACATCGTATTTTGGTTTGTAATCTTAAGTGTTACTGCTGGATGTAAAAAGAACTATGATGAGATGATGAGTGATTCTCTTGTCAAGAGAAATTATATTCCGGTTTTCGTCCAGGACTTAACTTCTACTTCTGATGCTATACCTATTTATGCGATTGGTCGAGTGTCATCTGATACAGAGACAAAGTTGTCATTTAAGACAGGTGGATACATCTCAAGCATGAGGGCACGAGAAGGTGATTATGTAAGAAAAGGAAAACTCTTAGCAACCCTTCGGACTGAAGAAATAGATGCACAGGTGCTGAAGGCCGAACGGGCACAGATCAAAGCACAACGAGACTTAGAACGCATCACTAATATGTACAATGATTCTGTAGCAACTCTTGAGAACGTTCAAGATTTGACAACACTTGTAGATGTAAGAGATGCAGATCTTCGTGTTGCCAAGTATAACCAACAGTATTCGCGCATCGCAAGTCCAATCTCTGGAAGACTACTACGTCGCATGGCAGAACCTAATGAATTGGTTTCTCCTGGACAGCCGATATTTGTAATTGCTTCTTCTACAGGACAATCTTATATCATGAAGATCAATGTCTCTGATAAGGATATATCTATGTTGGCTTATGGTACAAAGGCCTTCATAGCTTTTGATGCTTTTAAAGGAGAAATATTTCATGCGAAAGTTAATCGTTTAGCTGAATCCGCGGATCCGATAACTGGAACATTTGAAGTAGAGTTATCTCTTGACGCTAACAATAGACGCATCCGAAATGGAATGATTGGAAAGGTAACATTGGAACCATTTTCTTCTAATCAATATGTCAAGATACCTATGATCAGTATCGCCGAAGGAAACAACAACATAATTCAAGTCTATACGCCAGATGATAGTGACACAATTGCAGTATTAAGAAACTTAGAAGTTGTGAGATTTGCAGATGACTTTGTGTGGGTCAATGGTTCAACCATCACAGATGACAGAATTATAACCGCCGGAAGTGCCTATCTTAAGGATGGCCAAGTGATTAAGATTCAGAATAAAGAGTTTGCTAATTAGTGCATCAACTGAATCTATGAAGATCACAAGACTCGCTATACGCAATGCTCAGTTTG
>CAZRXJ010000374.1:0-3264 GCA_964604025.1 uncultured Saprospiraceae bacterium
CAAGTGTTACCAATATATCCTTGAAATATTTGTCTTGTACTATTCCATCTTATAGTCCCTGTTACTGGAGTTTCGGATATGGCCTCAGATATAGTTATTCCACTTTCAATTTCTAACAACTCTTGAGCATGAATATCCAGTGAACTATACAATGTGAGTATTATAAATAGTATTGATAAGTTCATGTTTTGCCATGATTCCTTCAATGTTGACCCGCTTTTGTTTTTTATTTTGTTCATAATATTTACTTTATACTGTGCAATGAATTATTTTCAAAGGGCTTCGGTATTTTTCAAAAAACCCAGCTCAAATCCTCTTCTAATTAGGCCAGCTGTATTTTTAACTTCCATCTTTAGAAGTAAGTTTTTGCGGTGCGAAATCACAGTATGTGCACTTATATATAGTTGTTGTGCGATTTCTTTTGTATTGTATTCAAAAGCCACTAATTTTAGAATTTCCGTTTCTCTCTTACTGATAGTTTGAGTCATTGTTGAGTTAAATTTTGATTAAGATTTTCATCTAGTATTTTGTCAATTTGCTTGAGATCTTTTGCTAAGTATTCGATTGGTGTTAAAGTTTGGCTTTGAGTTTGTTCATAGGTTTTTAAAATTTTCTCTGCATCCCTAATCACACCTAGAAGTGTCTCTGTCATAGTTTATAACCATTAGTTATGTAGTCTAAAAGTCCACTTGTAAGAAGTATTCGTCGCAGCGCTCGTTGGATGAATATGATGCCAAGAAACCAGCTCTAGATTTTGCTTCTTCATCTTCTCCACTTGATAAGTAGACGAATGAAGTTGATACTAGTAAAAGGAAACCCGCTAATTTCATGGTTGATAACCTTAAAGTGAATCAATTGTGATTACACTTCAAATATCATACAGCGCCAAGACCTATTACCTACCCATGTGGGTAGTATTGAAAAAATAGTGAAACATTAGGAATAGTTCTAGCTATTGTCAAACAGTCTGGATGACAGTTCAGATCGACCTTTTATATCGCACTTATTGTAAATGTTGCCCGTATGATACTTAACAGTGTTTGCACTAATATGCTGTTTGAGTGCTATCTGTTTGTAAGATAGGCCTTCTAGCAAATCACAGATGATAGTATGTTCTTGATCCGTGAGAGATTGCTTGATGATGGATTCTATTCTGTCTTTATCAAGATTGTTTTTTTCCTTACCCGCTTGATAATTTGTCATGGCGATCTTGATCGTAGTGAGTAAAGAGCGATCTTGAAAGGGTTTTACAAGATATCCATATGGACCATGTTGCTGGGCTACTTCAAGGGTGGCTTCATCATCAAAAGAAGTTAAAAAAATAAATGGTATTTTATGTTTGTTGTGGATTACTTCAGCAACGTCTACGCCAGTCATCCCACCTCCTAGATGAATGTCCAGAATAGCAAAATCAGGTTTTTTATTCATCAGTGCATCCAATGCCGCAGTGCCATTGTGTACTACGCCTATCACTTTATAATCATGATTGGTCAAAAGAGAATGCAGATCTTCAGCAATGATTGGATCATCTTCGACTATAAGAATATTGATTGACACCTCTGCCATCTTCAGTACTTTCTATAATTTCTAATTTTCATTATCACTTCAGTTCCATTGTCTCCTTTGATGTCCAAGGTTGCATCAAGTTTACTTCTAAAGGCTTTTATAAGTGAATGCCCAAAGCTACCTTTATTGGAATATAGGTTGTCAATATTTATCCCGATGCCATTATCTAGAACAGAAAGCAATAGATGATCAACTCTTTCCTTTAAAGTAATTATAATTTTTCCATTCACCTCATCAGAGAATGCGTATTTCAGAGAATTACTAATGAGCTCATTTACTATTAGACCTATCGGAACAACTGTCTCTACATCTATAGTCAGGCCATCTATTGAAGTTTCGATAGATATTGATTCATTAGAGATGTTATAAGTTTGTATGAGACTTTTTGAGAGCTTATCTATATAATCCGGCATGTATATGCCTGTTAAATTATCTTTAGTATAAAGACTCTGATGAATTAGAGACATACTATGTACTCTACTTCTTCCTTCTTGTATTGCTTCTAATGCCTTTGCATCTTTTATTGATCTTGATTGGATACCTAATAAAGAGGATATCACTTGAAGATTATTTTTAACTCTGTGATGTATTTCTCTTAGTAAAGTATCTTTATCGGATAGTGCCTTTGAAATGATAATGTTTTGATCAGCTATTTTATTCTTTTGACCAAATATTCTAAATAGAAGACTTCCAAGTATCCCCAATCCTCCTATTAGTCCTCCGATAGCAACTCGCTGTTGTGTGATTTTTGATTTACTGAGTTTTTTTTCAAGCCCAAGTCTTATAATTTCATTTTCTTTTTGTTCAGTTTCATACTTTATCTCAAGATTTTCAATGATTTGAGTTCTTTGTATCTTATTGAGTGAGTCTTTTAATTTATGATGTTGAATGAGCGCATTTTGAGACCGTGATTTGTCACCGATTAACTTGAAGTAGGAAGTTTCAGTTTTTTTCCATTTCGCTTGACGATGTAAATGATCATTGTTTTTTAATGCTCTTGCAGCGATTTTATAGTTCTTCTTTGACTCAATAATATTTTTTTCCTGAATGCTCAGTTCTAATTTTGCTAGAGAATAATTGGATTCTATCTCCTTATTATCATAGCCATCCTTGATTTCAACCAAGGATATATACTTTTTTGCTTCTTGATAATTCTGACTCTCTATATTGATTAGAGCTAACATGGTGTAAGCACTTATCAACCTTACTTTGTGATTGACCGACTCTAGAAAATCTTTAGCTTTATTGGCATGATCTCTTGCTAGATCTACTTGGTTATTATGTATATGTATGTCAGCCTTTTTTAGCCATATTGTTGTTTTAGCAAGCTTGTAGATTGATGGTAGATGTCTTAAAGCCAAGTCAGAATATTCTTCTGCCCTATTATAATTGTAGATTTTGATAAAGGTGTCTGCCATCTCATTGTATACATTCGCGATTTTGACAGAGTCGGTTTTGTCAATGATATCCAGTTGAAGACTTTGAAAATAATATGCTGAATCTGTCTGGCCCAAATTGTTGTAGAGCATTGCTTGAATTTGATAGAGACGATAGCGAGAGGATGAATGGGTTGTTTTTGATATTAGGGCTTTTGCTTTTTGTACATAGTCAAAGGCATTTTTGTAATCTCCTTTTTGTTTGTAGATACTGATTAGTGACACAAGCATACTACTCACGCTATCCCATTTTTTATTTTTT
>CAZRXJ010000375.1:0-3248 GCA_964604025.1 uncultured Saprospiraceae bacterium
CTGCTTGCGTTCTTTCGTCCCTGCTTGATGCCACTCTTTTCCAAACTCTCCTCCACCTCTGAGATTAGCAACTGCGTATATACCACCGTTTTCTAATAATGGCAAAGTAGAAATACTAAATCCTGGTGTCAATGAAATATTAAATCCTCCATATGCATATAGCAGTGTCGGATTACTTCCATCTCTTTCTAATCCTTTTTTATAAGTTAAGAACATCGGCACCTTCGTACCATCCTTACTAGCAAACCATACTTGCTCCGTAGTATAATCTTCAAAATTAAAATCTATCTCAGGTTGTTTGAATACGTCATAGCTCAATGTCTCTGTATTCAAAGAGTAGATAGAAGTTGGGATGGTATAAGAAGAAAATGAAAAGAAAGCCTCTGAGTCATCTTTCTTGCCACTGATCCCACTGATGTTGCCGATACCTGGTAACTCTAAATTAGAAAGATAATTTCCCTTGAGGTCATATACCTTTACTTGACTTGAAGCATTGTGCAGATACTCTGCAAAGATCTTTCCGCCAGCGATGGATACCGATTGAAGTACATCTTCAGACTCAGGTATGAGATCTGTCATTTCTGAAGACATGTTTCCTGTATTCAGTGTTACCAGTTTTTGCTTTGGAGCACCATTATTAGTTAAAAAGATGAGTTTATCGCCGTCACTATCTATCAGATTAAAATCCGCATCAAATCCTGAAACTATAGTTTTTATACCTGCGTTTGGGTTTTTAAGGTCCTTGATACGCAAGCTATTTCCACTAGTAGATTCGCTCTCAACGATCACCAACCATCTTTCATCTTCACTGGTAGCACCACCCACATTGCGCAGTGGAAAATCAGGATTTTTATAGATCAACTCATCTTTGGATTGATCGTCTCCGATCTTATGATAGTATAAAGAGTGATACTCGTTCTTTCCTGATAGTTCGTCTCCTTCCTCTGACACTGGATAACGCGCATAGAAGAAGCCATCTCCAGACCAAGCTATGCCACTGAATTTTATCCAGTTGAGCTCGTCTTCAAGCTTATCGCCCGTATCAAGGTCTAAGATGTAACCTTTTCGCCAATCAGAGCCACCTTCAGATATATAGTAGGCTGCATACTTCCCGTTTTTGCTAAAGCTAAGTCCTGCAAGCGAAGTAGTTCCATCATCTGAGAATCCATTAGGATCTATAACTACTTCATCAGGCCCATCATTATTCATTCTATATAGAACACTCTGATTCTGCAAACCATCATTCTTGAAGTAATAATACTTTCCTGCTTCTTTAAATGGTGAGGAGTATTTCTCATAATCCCATAATTGCTCTAAGCGATCCACTACTTTTTGACGATAAGGAATCTTAGACAAAAATGATTGTGTAACATCATTTTGAGCCTTCACCCATGCGCCTGTTTCAGCACTATTGTCATCTTCTAACCATCTATATGGGTCCACGATCTTCTGTCCATGATAGTCGTCTACCACTGTCGAATCCCGTTTGACTTCTGGGTAGTCAAGTATAGGTATATCTTTGATTATTGTCTTATCCATGCATCCTAATAGTATGATTGATAATAATACTGCTGTAAATATGGTTTTATACATATGCAAAAGTTTAATATTATTGCAAAATAAATATGTACTCAAAAGTCTAACAATTTGACCAGCTCAACAAGTTTAAAAGTTACCATCCTGATATTGTGGTGTTTATCTGTTGTTACAGGACATTTATACAGCCAATCTACAGCATGTGGCGTGCTTCATGATGGCATAGACCTACAGACCAAGACCTACAGATTGGAGTTAGCGCCAGGAATGTTGTTCAATTATACGCCACCAGAGGTTAAAGGTGATCTTCAACAAGATAATCTGATGAAGTGTCAAGCACAAATAGTTAAAATAGAGGACAAGACATCCCTTCATCTTAACTTACGCATCAACAGTCTCAAGGCACAAGACCTTTATGGATCTATAGACAAAGCCAATATGATGAAGATCATCTTGATCGATGGAAAGGAAGTTAAGCTCAACTGTTATGCCGGCAGTCCTGGCGTTCAGACCAAAAATAAGAAGGCTTTTGTCTATCCGATTGGATATGATCTCTCTAATCGAGATATTAAGCAGCTATCCAAAAAGGAAATTGACAAAATAGGTATCCAGTGGTCTTCAGGATACGAAGAATACATTATCTATGAGGTAGATTTTCTTATGAATCAGTTAGCATGTCTAAAGCAAGTAGCCGATCAAAAACCAAACTAGGACTTAATCTTCCAAGTGATCCAAGATGGGTCAATCTTGCTGAAAAAAGTCTGGAAGAGATTCTTACAGATCATGCCTACTGTGAGCAAAAGGCTGCCACTTCTTGTATCACACTGATACAGAAGTATCCCGACTATGAGAAGTTAGTTGATGAAGTCGCTCCAATAGTAACTGAAGAATGGGGTCATTTTAGATTAGTAGTAGCAGAGCTTAAAAAGCGAGGACTAAAGCTTGGCTTCCAGCGGAAAGATTTATATGTACATGAACTTCTTAAATTTCAAAAAGGTGGCGGAAGCATGGATGATCGCTTACTTGAAAAGTTATTGACATTTGCATTAATAGAGGCTCGTAGCTGTGAACGATTCAGACTATTGTCTCTTCATATATCGGAAGAATCCCTGCGAGACTTTTATCATCACTTTATGGTTTCTGAAGCTGGACACTACAAGTTGTTCTTAGGTCTTGCAAAGTATTATTGCGGAGAAGAAAAAACACTTACAAGATGGCATGAATATCTTACTTACGAAGCAGACGTGCTATCTCGCATGGATCCTGATGGTACACGTATGCATTAATTCACAAGTGCTAATAGTCTATAATTAGTCATTCTGATTACAACATGAGAAAAGAACTTTCTATTTTAAAAAGACAACTCATAAGAGAAAGTGACTTCATCAGACATCCACTTAAGTTCACAAGAAGATTAAACAAAAGAGTTAATGCAAAAAGGCAAATTTATATAGACTGTGGCGCTAACACAGGGCAAGTATTAACTTCTTTTATTGAAAAGAATAAAAATTTAGAATGTCACATATTTGAACCTCAGCCAGAATTAGAAAAGCCTCTTAAAGATCTAATCAGAAAACACCGTGATGTCTCTATCCATTATTATAAAAAAGCCGTGTGGACAAAAGACGAAAAATTAGAATTCTACCTAGCCACCGAATGGGAGGTCAACCACAAAGGCGGCTCCACCCTACTAAATAACCATACCAACAATC
>CAZRXJ010000376.1:0-3243 GCA_964604025.1 uncultured Saprospiraceae bacterium
TTGACTTATGTCGCCGATTATTATTATTGATGCTACTTATAGAGTGCCTGATAAAACTTAAATATTTAGAAGCAACTCAATTGCTATATCAGTATTATATTTATTGCTTTCGCTAAATGAATGAAGTTATGAGATATTGGATGATATTATTAGTCTCTTTTGTGGGTAGTGCGATATTAGCACAAGAAGATGCAGGGATGTTGACTTTGGATAGGATCTACTCTGGAGAAGAGTTTCGACAGGACCGAATGCCTGCTTATCAATGGCTCAATGATGGAAAATCATATATCATCATAGAATCTTCGTCTAGTCAAGAAGCTCAAAATATCATTAAGTACGATATAGAATCAGGAGAAGGGCATCAACTGACTAGTGTTGCTTTCCGCACTAACAATGATGAATACACACCTGTTGAATCTATCACTATGTCTGATGACGAGTCAAAGTTTCTGATGTTCATGAATAGTCAGAGGGTATGGCGAAGTAATACGAAAGGAGACTATCAAGTACTTGATATCAATCACAATCAAAATAGAATAGGGCAGGCGGTTCCATCCAAGAAGTTGGGTAAGAACCTGCCGTCTTCTTCTTTGATGTTTGCAAAGTTCAGCTCAGACAATAGTATGATTGGATATGTTTCTGATTTTAATCTTTATGTTGAAGATTATAGCTCTGGTGAAATTAGAAAGTTGACGAGCGATGGTACAGGTGATATCATCAATGGCACCTTTGATTGGGTGTATGAAGAAGAGTTTGGATGTAGAGATGGATTTCGATGGAGCCCGGATGGTCAGCGCATCGCTTATTGGCAATTAGATGCTTCAAGTACGGGTGTTCATTATATGATCAACAATACAGATTCTGTATATGCTTCATTAATACCATTACAATATCCTAAAGTAGGAGAAGATCCTTCATCTTGTAAAGTAGGCATCGTTGATATTGAATCTGGAAAAACTCAATGGATAGCAGTTCCTGGAGATCCAATACAGCACTATATCCCGAGGATGCAGTGGATCAAAAATGATCTCCTCTTGATCCAGCAGATCAATCGTAAGCAGAATCAATTGGTGTATTATAATTATAATCCATTTACAAAAGTCATAAAGAAGATTTATGAAGAGCGAGAAGACACTTGGGTTGATATAGATTATCCTGATGTCTCTTCAAGTACTTGGGGCATGTATGATCTGTCAGTATTTGAAGATGTATGGGTGACGAGAATGACAGAGAATGATGGATGGAGACATGTTTATAAAATCAATCTTGAAACTGGTGAAAAGTTGTTGATCACTCCTGGGAATTATGATGTGGCTACGACGTATGACAACGATGGTGAATATTTGTATTTTTCTGCGTCTCCTGATAACACTACCCAGAGATATCTTTGGAAAGTAGCCTTGGATGGCAAGTCTGAAGCAAGAAGAATCACACCCCGCAGATATCCAGGTATCAACAAGTACGACTTTTCACCAGATGGCAAGTATGCATTTCATTCACACAGCAATGCCAATACGCCGCCTACTACCCACCTCATCCGATCTAGTGATCATAAGTTGATACGAACTTACGTGTCCAATGATTCTTTCAAAGAGGAGATGGCAAAATTGCAATTAGGAGAAACTAAGTTTTTTAAAGTTACCACTGAAGATGATATTACAATTGATGGTCGAATGATCTTACCTCCTGATTTTGATGATTCTAAAAAGTATCCAGTGTTGTTCCATGTGTATGGTGAACCGTGGGGTATGGTAGCCCAAGACGCTTGGGTAGGTATGTGGGAGAAATATGTCTCACAGCAAGGTTACATCATCATAGATATGGACAATAGAGGAACCCCATGTCTCAATGGTAGCGAATGGCGCAAAAGTATATATCGCAATATTGGAAGAATCAACGCCGATGATCAAGCTGCTGCTGCTCGGCAAGCACTTCGACAGTTTTCATTTTTGGATGCAGAACGCACAGCAGTATGGGGATGGAGTGGAGGAGGATCAATGACACTCAACTTGATGTTTAGATATGGAGATATTTATAAAACAGGGATATCAGTTGCACCAGTTGGTAATCAACTATTATATGACAACATCTATCAAGAAAGATATATGGGCTTACCACAAGAGAACAGAGAAGACTTTTTACTAGGTTCTCCAGTAACCTATGCAAAGAATCTAAAAGGAAACTTACTGTTGATCCATGGAACTGGAGATGACAATGTTCATTATCAAAATGCAGAAGTAGTAATTAATGAACTCATCAAACACAATAGACCATTTGATATGATGTCATATCCTAATCGATCCCACGGGATCTATGAAGGAGTGAATACTCGAAAGCACCTTTATAGTTTGATTACGAGGTATCTCAATGAGCATGTTGAGGCTGGACCTCAAGCGAATCCAGACCGCCCATAGACAGCACAACATTATGAGAGATTTTGTAATTGCTCTTTTTTTAACTTCTTGCCTGATTCTCGTGAGCTGTGAAGTTAAAAATAAGCATATGAAACCTACTTCTAAACTTCAATCTGGAAATGAGTCGACTTCAATGGAAGAAGTAGAAAAGGACCAATCCTTCATCAAGAAAGAAAACACGCTAGTAATTAAAAAAAATGATAAGCTCAATCAATCTCAGGAAATTATAATTTCCAATGAAATTGATGTCAATCAAACCATAAGTGAAGACATAATAAATGTCGATCACAAAATAGATCACAAACACATCCATAAAAACACACTCATCCAATTGATCGAGCAAAACGTCAACAACATAAGAAAGGATAAGGGTCTTTCATTATTTGCAAATAGAAGAAATCTTAAAGATGCTGCAACCATACAAAATGATCATTGTAATCGACTCAGTCAGTTGACACATGAACAGAATGATATTAAGTTTAAGACTGTAAGAGATAGGATTGTTCATTACGGAGGTCGCTATAGTTTAGTTGGAGAGAATATCCTGTATTATGGTTTTTTGAATAATGAGATCCAAGGGGAGGTATTTTTATTTCCACCTGATTATGAAGAAGCAGCAAGGGACATTGTCAAAATATGGGTGGAGTCACCTGTTCACTTTGAAAATATTATAAATAGGGACTTTGCATATATAGGCACGGCACTAGAATGGAATGATCAGCTTCATGCGATATTTGTAACACAGGTGTATGGAGGTTGAGAGTATAAGTAAAGGTATAGAATTTGATGGTTTATCTTTTTTGCCTAAGGAGTAATGATTCGAGGTGCA
>CAZRXJ010000377.1:0-3242 GCA_964604025.1 uncultured Saprospiraceae bacterium
ATATCTGATTGCTCGAGATTGAGAATCGCATCTAAACTATTGGGAGCGAAGCCCATAGCCTTGTTAGCTTGTTCTAATATTAAATCATAGTCTTGCATATCATTATTTTGTATTGTTTGTTAATTCTCCTTTGTTAAGCATGATGCCATTCTCAATCTCGTGCAATCAGATATCGTTCCTGATCCAAATACTTCACCTGGATGAAGTTGTTCTTCCTAAGATGCATAAGCGATGACTTCTTGTAAAGAATAGTGCTTTCTTTTTATATGACTGTCTACAATCATTTCCTCGTTAATGACCACTTTGATTTTTAAGTCATCTAATTAAATCAATAAATTCTTCTATTCTCACAACTAAAGAAGAACTTTAAGCCACTTTTTCATATGCTAATATTACCCACCCATCGTTTCATAAATCTCGGGTAAGACTTCTGCCAAATTATGAAATTCTTGAGCACAATGATGAAACATATTGACGCCCACCTCATCTGGTATCAATCTTTTCTTGACAAATGTCATATTTAGAATTGGATGTAAGTCGACTTCCTCAGCTTTGTTAATTTTATAAATTTTATTTCCTATCCAAAACCGACTTCGCATCTCTACGCCATCTTCTGTAGTTCGAACAAAATGAACCATCTCTGATCCCCAACTACCCATGTCAGGGCTACCTACTCTGGCACATATCATTGTTTCTTTTTTAGGATCCAATATATTAGTCTCAAAACCAAAATCCTTTGGGGACATAAAGTCTATCAATATATCCTCTGCTCCTGAGCCTATATCTTCATTGACAAGATGAGTACTCTGATGCAATCGCTCACTATATGTTAATGTAGTGTCAGTATAAAATCCTCTGAAGTAAGAAGAGATATCGTAGTGCATATCTGGATACCAGATCTGATACCTCTGAGCTTCAGCAGCATGCCACCAAAACCACCAATCGATCATCTCTAATGTTACACCTGGCATCTTTGTTAGTACTGCAACGTATATAGTTCCATCCTCAAGACGACAAAAACCATTCTCAGTATTGAGATATCCAGGCTTCAATAGTTGATTGATATCTTTCCTTTTTAAGATAGATTCAATGGAAATTTCAATTTTATTTTCTAATATCTTAACATGTTCATCAGACATAGGGGCGTTAGGGCGATTCAAGTATTTGTCGATATTACCTACTCTGACATACTCGTTGTCAGCAACTTTATCTCCTAAGTAATTTGTTAAATCTATCGGAGAAGGTTTCAGAAAAAAGCCAATTATTAGTAGAAGGATTGTAATTCCTAATACTACTATCCATAATTTTTTCATTCTTTTTATCTTTTAAAACATCAGTGACAATTAAGACTAATCGAGATCTTCTTTTTTCTCATAAATAACTATCCCTTCCTTTATTGTTTGTATAACAGCGATGTCCTTAATTTCTTCTTTATCGATTGTCAATGGATCTTTGTCTAAGATGACAAAATCTGCGTATTTCCCAATCTTAATAGATCCTTTTATCTTTTCTTGTTGATGTTGGTAAGCGGAGTTAATGGTTATTGTCTTAAGTGCTTCCAAAGGAGTAAGTCGCTCATCGGGGCCCAACACTTTTCCACTTCTCGTTGTACGATTCACAGCAGTCCAAGTTAAGAATAGTTGATTCAATGGTGTAACTACATAGTCTGTGTGATTAGTACAAGTAATGCCCATATCAATACTTGTCTTTAGTGGACTTAAAAACGAGGCTCTTTCTTCTCCTAAATTCTCTATGTGAACATCTCCCCAAAAGAATGCATGATTAGAAAAATAGGCAGGTATCATGTTGTACTTTCTGTATAAGTCTAATTGATCAGGTCGAACGAACTGCGAATGAATAATCACATTCCTCAAGTTGTTGGAGAGATCGGGTAGAGAGTCTAGTATTTGTTGATGTGTGTCTAGAAATAAATCAATGGCTCCATCACCATTTGCATGTGTAAATACTTGAACTCCGGATGTATAACACTTACTCATCAGCCCTTTCAATTGATCTTGATCCAGATTGGCGAATCCTCTGCAATCATTGGAACACCCAGGAACTTTAGTCAAGTAGGGATCACTAAAGAAAGCTGTTTTGCCTTGAGGTGAACCATCAGAAACAATCTTTAATCCTGCCAACCTCAATCCGTTTTGGTCTTTCCCAAAATCATCCACTGCTTCTTTAAAATAAGTGCGAGCATCTTTAAAACTTGCGAGTATTTCTAAGTCCAAGTTTAATTTCCCTGCCTTAGAAGCTAGTTTGTAGAACTGATAAGTCTTGTAATCAGTCAATCCGTCTTGGGCTGTTGTTATACCATAGGATGCATATAAATCTTGTATCTCATCTATTAAAACCATCGATTGTTCCGAAGTCGGTCTTGGCATGTTGTTATAAGCCAAGTAAACTGCTGATTCTTGCAAAAGCCCACTGGGCTCCTTTGTATTTTGTAATCTAATAATGACTCCACCAGGTGGATCATCTGTTTGCTCGTCGATTCCAATCTGACTGAGTGTTTTACTATTGACCACTGCCATATGTCCAGATACATGAGCCAGAAATACAGGATTGTCAGGAAACGCAATATCAAGATCGAATTTATTAGGATGTCTTTTGTTTTCTAGCAAGTCCGGGTCGTATCCCCATCCAATGATCCATTCTCCTTTTTGAATATTGTAGGTTTCTCTATGAGTCCTTAAGGTCTGAATGATGTCATCGATACTTTTATTGGAATTGACAGGTGGTGAGGATAGGTTAGCCTGACGAACCATACTCATAGCTAGACTAAAATGGCTATGGGCATCAACAAAACCTGGAAGTAAAGTTTTTCCTTTCAAGTCTATAATCAGGGTACTATCTCCTTTGTGGATAGGTTCTAAAGATTGATCACTAACTCCAATTATTCGACCATCTTTCACAGCTACTGAAGAAGCTATAGGCAGCTCATCTTCAATTGTAATGATGTTGCCATTGATGTAGATTAGATCGCCCGGCTCTCCAGTTGGCACATTATTGCAAGAATGAAGGCTGAGCAAGATGGTGATCCAGAATAGAGATAATGTAATCTTCATAGGTATAGTTATAAAATATAGGCTTTGTACAGTGTTTGTATTTTATTTAATCCAAGTTATTCTGGGCCTAATATTGTTCATTTCTAAGGTCATTTTATTTGTTTAACCACTAAACTTCATTGGTTACATCATGATCTACTAACCAACTCAGTTGTTTTGCAAGTAGATTGG
>CAZRXJ010000378.1:0-3236 GCA_964604025.1 uncultured Saprospiraceae bacterium
TGACGAGGGGACTATATATGTCAAGTGGAAAGGATAATGTTATGCTCTAACTTATAGCTTATGATTGTTAAAGACTTACAGACACTCTATACAAGGGACTTGGATAGACTTTATAAAGAGATAGAGCTTTATAATGATGAAGCCGTATTGTGGGAAGTTGTCGAAGGTATAAATAACTGTGGGGGCAATCTGTGTTTGCATATCGTAGGAAACTTGAATTACTTTATAGGTGCAATACTTGGTGGTACTGGATATGTTCGCAATCGGGAATTTGAATTTTCAGCTGTAGGTGTACCGCAAGAAGCAATGCTTAGAGATATCTCAGCAACCAAAAAAATGATCACCTCAGTATTAGAATCCATCACATCTACTGACTTGTCAAAACAATACCCAATAAATGTACTGGGTAAAGAAATGACCATAGGCTTATTTCTAATTCATCTTGTTGGGCACTTGACCTATCATATGGGTCAGATTAACTACCATCGCAGAATTTTGTGTTAATAGACTTTTCTTATATCGAAATTTGCAGTTGCATTTTGAAGTGAGCTATGAGTTTATCATTGTATGTCTTGAGCAGATTCTAATTGTACGGATGGATTGATAGATTGAGTAAGCCTTGATACTATAATCATTGTGATGAGACCAGAAACCATAGCTAACGTTCTAAATGGAAAAAGAACAACACCATCTTCTATCATAGGATATGGTATCAATGTTGGAATATGTAGTATGTTATCACCACCTCCAAATCTAAGAATGGCAGCTACAGCCAATCCACTAAGCGCACCGATTCTATTAGCTTTTTTATCAAACATAGCAGTCACTAACGCTGGAAATAATAGACAATACACAAGATCGCTGCACAGATACCACAGGGCATAGACACTTTCTACTTTGAGTGATATAACGGTTGCTGCGATACCAATGATGATAATAGATCTTTGCAATATCTTTTTCAATTTCTCTGGACGTTCATTTGGTTTTATAAGTGGACGATAGACATTCCAAACAGCGAGGCTGCCGGCACTTAACATAGACGAATCTATAGAAGACATTACTGCAGCTGCGATAGCACCAAGGCCAATGAGAGCGATGACGCCAGGCGTCAGATAATGAAAGACATAGGGTAGTGTACTGGCAGCGTTGTCAGGCCCCGCTAAGCCTAGACTTGTCCAATCAACTGTTGCTCCAACCATGCCCACCAGTGCTGCAGGTATAGCTACAATGATACAGATCATACCTGCGAAGATGGATAGCCACATTGCAGATCGTTCGCTTCTAGCAGATAGTACCCGTTGAAAATACACTTGCCATGGTATGCCACCAAATATCAACAAAAGGGCATAGTCCATCCAATTCCAAAAGTAGTTACCCATACTTTCTTTGTTAGGAATAACACTTGCTTGATCTCCCATTAATTCATTATAGCTTTTTATGAGGTTAGAAAAGCCTCCTACATGATCGAATAGAAAAGGCATCACAAGAGTCATACCCAGGATGATCAAACCCAATTGAAAAACATCTGTGAATGCCACCGACCAAAGACCTCCAATCGTAGTATATAAGATCGCGATGGCTGCGGAGATGATAATTGAAGTCTGTGTATCTAATCCTATGATTACTGCAAATGTGGTACCTAATGCCGTAAGTATAGCTGCTATCCAAAAGACTTCTCCGAGCAAAGCGGGTATAAAAAACAATCCTGTTGCTCTATCACCAAATCTTTGCGATAGTGGATCCAACATCGTTTTGAATTCTAATCTTCTCATCTTACGTGCGAAGAACAATCCCCCAATAATCAAACTTAGTCCATAACCCCACGGAGCTTGCACCCAGACTAGCCCATTTGTTGCTGCAGCTTCTGCGGTACCATTGATATATCCGCCACCGATCCAAGTGGCTGCCATAGTGAACATCGCAATCCATAACGGTAGCTTCCTGCCAGCTAGTAAGAAAGAGTCATTGGCTGAAGATAGAGAAGAGTCATTTGTCTTATTGCCTCGATCAGAAGACCAGATTCCTATGATAAATATGAGG
This sequence comes from uncultured Saprospiraceae bacterium, assembly GCA_964604025.1. Taxonomy (GTDB): domain Bacteria; phylum Bacteroidota; class Bacteroidia; order Chitinophagales; family Saprospiraceae; genus JAJRXG01. The sequence continues at coordinate 2,041 of CAZRXJ010000378.1, forward strand.
GTGTAAAATATCAAGACAACAATGAGACCAGCCCAATTGACCTGTCCCTCTTGAAAGTATGAGATGCTCAATAGGATCACCACCAAAGCGACGAATATCAGATAAACATTTCTTGTTGCTTTGGACAATCTCAATTTTGATACATTCGGTTTTTTAAGTGAAGTGATTTAGGATTTCTGAAGGGTTTATGTAACTCTTGTTCTTTACGATCTTCTATAGTTCTTTTATCACTTCAACATGTAAATGTAGCCTATTATCAAAACTCCCACCTTCTCACAAAAGATATTCGCTTGGGGTGTCCATTTATTTACCGCATCTGGACTATTAGCCGCATTTATGGCTATGATCGCTATAGATCAAGAACAGTGGAGAGCATGCTACTTGTGGTTGATCGTATGTTTTGTCATTGATAGTCTTGATGGCACGTTGGCAAGATTGGCCAAGGTTGAAGAAGTCCTACCAGGTATGGATGGTAAGACGATTGACTTTGTAATAGACTTTGCTTCTTACGCTTTGATTCCAGCATATTTTTTCTATCGGGCAGATATGGTAGAATCACATCTCATGATTCCGATTGTATCGATCATATTACTTTCATCAGCACTTTATTATGGGAAGAAAGGCATGGTTGAGGATGACCAATACTTTATAGGCTTTCCAGTCTTATGGAACTTTGTTGTCTTTTATCAGTATTTTATATTTCATAATAATCAGACCCTCAACGTGATATCTGTCATCTTCTTTGGCATCCTACACTTTGTGCCTTTGAAGTTTGCTTATCCAAGTCGCACAAAGCGGTTCTTTTGGTCTCATTTACTTTTTTCGATTGTCGGTGTAGGTGGTGCATTATATGGCCTGATTGAGTATCCAGTATATCATCCTTGGACGGATATCTGTGCTATGATCGGCGCTATATACTTTAGTGTGTTTGCAGTAGCTGATACTTTTAGAAAGTAAGTATCATGGTTGCCCGAAATATTAGTTAGATACAATATCAACCTTTCGTTATTAACTTTGTTGTTTTGTTATAACTACGACTTATGTACAATCCATTGACGCCAGAAGAAGAAAGAGTGATCATTCATAAAGGAACCGAGAGAGCATTTACAGGCGAGTATACAGATAACAAACGCGCAGGCACGTATGTATGTCGGCAATGTGATGCTGAGTTATATCGATCAACTGATAAGTTCGAC
>CAZRXJ010000379.1:0-3230 GCA_964604025.1 uncultured Saprospiraceae bacterium
ATATTGACATACGCTGATTCTCCATTCTCTTGTATGCGTAAGTTGAATTGTGATAGTATTCTTCCTGATGCAGTATGTAAGACTGTATCTCCTGATCTAGAGATTAACATGTAACTAGGGTCAAGTTCATACTCCAGAGTTTGACTTTTGATTTCTGATGTAAGCAATGATAAGGATGTAATCAGTAGCACTAAATATTTCATTTTTTAATTTTTTTGCGATGATCTAAAAAGAGTAGGTGCGCGAAAAAATGCCTCAGACTTTTAAGTACACATAGATACGTACTACACAGACCGAGATTCCATAAAAACTTGAAATTTTTTTTATGAAGTCGTTAAATCAAAAAATATCAACGACCAATTACTTCTCTATTCATATCTTTATGATGCATCAAAACAATATGAAGAGATCATTAACATCTACTCTTTCCACTTTCTTATTACCTATGTTTTTAGTTTGGCTAGCAAGTCATTCGACAGTTCTTTCTAGCCAAACCATTGATTCTACTGAAGTTTTTAGCCTCATTGCTCGTACTAATAATGATCTAATTGCAGGTAAGACATTGGCTTTAGCAGAGAGATTGGACAGTCTAGAGAATATTCAATCACTAATTGTGGAAACTGATTGGAAGATCTCAGTGATATGCGCACTTACCGAGATTCATATGTCCAATGGTAACCTGAGCAAAGCAGAGTCTTTCTCAGAGTTAGGACTAAAAACTCTTAATGGAGCACAAGGAAGTTTGCCTGATTCAATAGCTGATCTTACTTATTTTTTACATGCTGTTGTACAATTGGAAAAAGGAGAATTGGAAGCTTTTGCTACTTATATAGATTCATCGTATCAGATACTACGCGGCCTTGCTATACCAGATCCCATCAGAGAAGCCCGCAATGCCATTCGCATGAGTTTTATGACATATAATCAAGGGAATCTGAGCAAGACGATTGAATGGACTAAAAATGGGATCGACGAAATGCTTTCGGTCGAGCATCTGTCAAAATCAGACTCTACCCAACTGGCATCGCTGTATAGCAACATTGCATTTCTTAATAGTGGAGCAGGAAGATTTGATGATGTTATTCCTAATTACAATTTTGCATTGCAATATGACCCCACTCTTATTTCAGCGTATATCAATCAAGCAATTCTACTTCGTACTACGCAACCAAAGCGAAGTATAGAATTAAGTAATCAGGCACTTCAATATATTCCACAAACCTCATATCATAATAGATGCAATGCATATTCTAATATTGTCTCCGCAAGCCTAGTGTTGACTGAAACTTTAGAAGATACAGGACATTTTAATATTGCTCTTCAGTATCATGATTCGATATTGAACATGACACCATATGCGAGACCCAATAACTATCCTTTTTCAGCTAATTCACATGGCTTGTTCGCCGACTATCATTCTCGTGTTGCAAAAACAAGAGATTTTGATCAGGCATGGTTTCACCTGCAAGAGCAAATTGAGTTACTCAGAAATTTTCAAAGCAAATCCAATACACAAGGACTAAAGAGGATGATGGTTTCCTATAAAGAAAGACTAGCTCGACTATCTATAATGCAAGGAGATTTTATGACCGCAGATAAATCTCTTAAGGAAGTTAATAGAGGTTATCATGGAGAATCATACACACAAGAAGATGAATTCTTGATCAGCTCAGACTTCCTATTGGACAATGCTTCAGCCTTGCACTATCCTCTTACTTATATTTCTAATTTGATGAGTTGGAGTGAAAAGGTGGAAGATCCTATGACAATGCTACAAAAGGCCAATCACATCTACGCTATTATAGATTCTACACATGACAAGATGCTGCAAAAGAATGAGCTTGACATAGAGCATCTTGACATAGACCGTCTTCATATTCGTGGTGCTGCATTAGCCATCCACATGTATGAACATACAAGTCTTGATAATCACTTAGATGTAGCTCATGAACGAATTGAAAAACTATTTTCTTTAGACCTGTTTTCTAATCTCATCCGAACTAGATTAAGAAATAGTACAGATGCTGAAAGTGAAACCTATAAAGAAAAGCTTGTCATACGAGAGCAAATAGATCTTCTTACAAGACAAGAATCAACAGAATCAGAAAATAAAACACGACTTGATAGTCTCAATGAAGCCTATGTCGCTGTAGTCGACAGACTGGGTACTAATTATAAACCAGAAAAGATCAACCAAAGTATTTCGCTAGACGAGCTACGTCAACAAATAGGCGCTGATGAAGTAGTACTTTATTATATACACGATAAGATGAGCTCCACGTTATATGGGCTTTGCATCTCTCGAGATACTGTTCTTCCTATTAAGCAACATATTGTTGATTTAGAATCTTTAATTTATAAGACTAATGTATCTCTTGCTGATCCTAATTCTACTAACTATCCAGAACAGCTACAAGAACTCTATAAGGTCTTTATGAGTGAGATCTCAGATATAATAGAAGGCAAACATTTAATCATATGTAGTATGGGTAAATTAGAATTAGTGCCTTATGACCTATTGATGGATCAAGAAAAAAACTACCTATGTTTTAATCATCCTATACGACATCTCTATTCTGCTGGTTGGAGTGAAAATTCTACGTCTTATAATTCTTCGGGTATTCAAGGTTACACATCATCACCTAATAACACGTTGCCAGACATTGAAACACGGGAAGAACAACTAGGAAACTTGAATGCCGCGCGCGAAGAGATAGCGTTTTTAAAAAAAGAGTTCAACGCAAAAGTTTTTGTTGATGAAAAATCAACAAAAGCTAGATTTAAAAATACTGCCGATGATGCAGCGATCCTTCATCTGGCCTTGCATGGAGTAGTTAATCCATTAGAGCCGATTAGATCTCGCCTGGTTTTTGGCCTTGATGGTAATGAAGATGAAGATTTGTTTTTTCATGAGATTGATGACCTCAATATCAATGCCCAATTAGTCACTCTATCTGCCTGCAATTCTGGCCTTGGCAACCTACATGGAGCAGGGAGCATCGCAAGTCTGGCCCGAGCATTTCATTATGCAGGTTGCCCTAATGTTGTACAGACATTATGGTCAGTTAATGATGAGACCAGTTTGCAATTGATGAAGTCATTCTATAATAACCTTCATGATGGTCAGACTATAGCAACTGCTCTGTCAGAGGCTAAGCGTGATTTTTATAACTCTGTACCACAGAAGTGGAAGCACCCGTACTACTGGGGAGGATATGTCTATAATGGAG
>CAZRXJ010000380.1:0-3227 GCA_964604025.1 uncultured Saprospiraceae bacterium
GAATAAGGAGCTGTCATCAATTCAATAGCACTTAGTGGACTCCATTGTTTTAAAACTCCTCGTTCATTAGAAAATGCTGTAAAGCCCCATTCACCATGTGCCTTGCCTATACCACTATTGTTCACGCCGCCAAAAGGTAAGTTATTATTAAAGAAGTGGATCGCACTATGATTGATACAGGTGCCGCCTGCTCTTGTATTAGAAATTAGAAAGTTAATGTTCTTTTGTTTCTTACTATAGATGTACATCGCAAGAGGTCGTTCTCTCTTATTGATTGCAGAAGTGACTTCTTCTATGTCCTTAAAAACTCTTATCGGAAGTACAGGTCCAAATATTTCTTCTGTCATAAGATCTGAATCATCACCAGCATTTTCTACAATTGTTGGAGCAACATAATCTTGACTTTCATCAAGTTGTGCACCTGATAATATCTTGACATCCTTTTCAATGGCATCATCCATATAGCACTTGATACGATTAAAATGTTTGTCATTAACGATTCTACAATATGATTCACTTGTGACGACGTCATCACCATACATCTTTTTAATATTCTTATTGATAGATTCTATCAAGGCATCTTTCTTAGATTCATGAACATAGATGTAATCTGGAGCGATGCAGATCTGTCCGTTATTGAGATATTTGGCCCAAGCTATACGTCGGCCAGCCATTGTAGTATTGGCAGATTCATCAACGATAGTGGGAGACTTGCCTCCCAGCTCTAATGTGATGGAAGTAAGATTCTTTGCAGCTGCGGCCATTACAAATTTTCCAATTGAAGGAGCACCAGTGAAGAAGATGTGATGAAAGGGTAATTCTAAAAGATGCTTAGAAACTTCTACTCCACCTGAACAAATGGCAACCTCTTTAGGATCAAATACTTCTTTTATAATCTTACCCATGATGTTAGATGCATGAGGCGTATGCTCGGATGGCTTGAGCATAACACAATTGCCCGCAGCGATAGCAGATACAAGTGGGCCAAAAGTTAGATTAACTGGAAAATTCCAAGGTGAGATAATTAGACAAACTCCTTTGGCTTCATAATGCACGTATGAGCTAGTACCAAGTAGTGCCATAGGTGTACCCACACGTTTTTTTGACATCCATTTACGTAAGTGCGATATGGTATGCTTGATATCACCAGTAACCGGATATATCTCTGTTAAGTCTACTTCACTCGGATGCTTTCTATAATCTTTATATAGCGCTTCTTTTATCTCAAGACGATGACTCATAATTGCTTTCTTGAGTTTTTTCAATTTTGCAATACGTTCTAAGGCCGTAGATTGAGATACATGCTGATGGTGGGCAAGTTGATTATCAAAGATTGTCTTGATATCTTGGGTAGAAGTCTGTGTAAGCGTATTCATAATTATATAAATTGTTGAGTAGATTGTGATTTTAGTATATCGTCAAGTTGTGTCTTACCTTGATCAGTTAAATAAGGTAGTATCTGTCGCCAAAGTGTCTGCCGCATATAAGCTAGACTATCAACTACACCTCTTACTCTGGCTTGTCGTGGCCAGAAGACTGCTGTGAACCATAGTTGTTCTGCTAAGTGATGCATGCTCTTCGGATCTTCTTTTTTGATACTTCCTCTTTCAATATTATACAATAGTGCACCTTCAAGAGCAGCTATTTGATTTTGAATATGAACGTAATGTTGATCAGCTATCACTGGATAGGCGCGTTCGATCTCAAGTAGATCAAGGTAGAAGAAAAGAAAGCGCTGTTGCAGAGCATAAAATCTTTCTATCTGATAATCTATGCCAAAAAGATCAGGTATGTTTTTTTCTGGTGAAGGAACTACTTGCTTCATCTCAACTCTGAACAAGTCATACAATGCAACCATCAGGTCTTCCTTCCTATTAAAATGATAAGTCAAGTTGCCAGGACTAAGACCCATTGTCTCTGCGAGTTTCTGCATGCTCACATTGCTGTATCCATCCTTATTGAATGCAACAATAGTCGCTTCTAATATTTTGTCTCTGGTTTTAATCGTCTAATTTTTTTGGCCTACTTGTTAGTATAAACATACTATTATTTTATTTTTGAATGATACTAATACTAACAGCGATGAAAGAATTTCTGAATATACCCAATGTTGATCTATATTTTGTTTTAGGTATTCTCTTTTTATTTGGTTTTATAGAGTTTGTCCTAGGTCATTATAAGAAGTCAGACCGCAACAGTGATGATTGGATTCTTGAAGCGATCGGATTTTTTGTTGTGGCATTAACCAAGACTCTTTTGGTTGCCACAGTATTTTTTCTGGGCAAAGCAATACTCCCATCCATGTATGGCGTTTTCACAGCATGGCATATTGTTCCTGCCTTCTTCTTTTACATCTTTATCGATGATATAGGGCAGTATTGGTATCATCGCAGCGCACATGAATACAACTGGTTGTGGAAACATCATCGAGTCCACCATGCTGCCAGAGAGATGGGTATACTAACAGCCTACAGAAACTCATGGGTATACTACTTACTGATGCCCAATCTGTGGTGGGGCGGTATAGCTACTTTTTTGGGATTAGCTCCAGCTGTGATTGCTGGACTAATATTTAAGCAGATCATTGTCACCAGTACACATAGCACATGGAAGTGGGACAAAGCTCTATACAAGCACAAGATTCTTCATCCGCTCGCATGGATTGTCGAACACATAGTCATCACACCATCTTTCCACCATGGACATCATGGCATGAGTAAAGCAGACCATATCAGTGACCCCAATGGTAACTTTGGCAATACATTCTCATTGTGGGATCAGATGTTTGGCACGGCAAAGTTTACCAGAGCATTCCCTACAGTGTATGGACTACAGACAGATCCTGGTGATAAGTGGACGTCTCACTTGTTGTATCCTTTCGTAAAGTCTAAAAAAGAAGGAAGTGAGATTGCTCCTGGGCATAAGAAAGAAAAGAACCTTGGTACAGAACCGTTAAAGACAACTCTTAAAGAAGGCACCTATCTTTATTGTCAATGTGGATATAGCGCCAATCAACCTTGGTGTAATGGTTCTCATCATGGATCCAAATTCAAACCAATGGTTGTAGATATCAAGTCAGAACGCAAGGTTTCGATATGTACTTGTAAGATGACCAGTACACCTCCTTATTGTGATGATAGTCATCTGAAGATGAAGGGTTAGTTAATATGATTAATCCAAAGCAGAAGATATATCACTTCCCACATCCTCAGTTACAGACCATGCTT
>CAZRXJ010000381.1:0-3219 GCA_964604025.1 uncultured Saprospiraceae bacterium
GTATAGTTATTACATAACAACTTCATCACTAGAAATGGTGATATTTTAACATTTCGGACTGATTGTCGTATTTGACTACCTTTTTATTCATTGTTCATGGGATCATCTCTTACAGAGATCCACTTTGATTGCTCCTCTTTTCCATAATGAAGAATAACATGATACAGGCCTTTTTCAGCCATTGCAATGGCATACTCCTTGGGAAGAGCGTAACTCAAGTAGCTTCCAGTCAGAGGTTCTATTGCTTTTCTTTGATTATATGGTGTATCTGCAGCTATGAACCTATTATACATTCTCTTGATCGATGAAGCAGAATTGTTAGCCATTATAGTTGCGAACAATGTGTGAATATCATCTATCTGAACTTTAGTAAAAGGTTTTGCTCCAAATTCTCGATTCCAAAAGTATCTATTCACCCCCTGATTGACTTTGATTCTTTTTCTAACTGAGTGAGCACCATCTTTGCTCGATATAGTCATATCCAAAGAGTCCAAAGAATTGTCATTCACGTAAAAAGAGATTGGAATTTGGTTGTTAAACCCAGCTCTCGGTATAGTCGTGGTGTTCTCGATAGATGGGGGATTTTCACCTGCAAACCAGAAATGACCTCGCTGTCCTCCTCTACTTATGTTATTCCATAAAGTAGCCTCTTTTTGATCATACAAATAAACTTGCTTCTCATCTACAACACTGCTAGATTGTTGTAATGGAGATATATCATCCATTAACCATATGCTCCTTCCATGAGTACCAATAATTAGATCATTCTCTCGTGGATGGATTTTTATATCATAGACCGAAACGGTTGGTAATCCCTGTTTCATTCTTTTCCAATTTTCACCCCGATTTTGCGAATACCAAACTCCCGTTTCTGTACCAATAAATAACAAGTTAGGATTGACGTGGTCTTCTCTAATCACTCTTACTGTCTCTCCTGAACTGATACCATTCGTTATTCTTTTCCAGTTTTTTCCATTGTCATCACTGACAAAAACCCAAGTTTCAAAATTATCACTGCGATGGCCATCAAAAGTGACATAAACTCTTTTGGAATCAAAATGTGAAGTTTCTATTCTGCTTACCCACAACGCATCTGGAATCTCAGGGATATTACTGCTAACATTCGTCCAGTTCATACCACCGTCAGATGTATACTGGACATTTCCATCATCTGTTCCAACCCAAATGATGTCTTCGTTAATGGAAGACAGAGACAAACTATAAACAGCACAATGAGTCTCCGCGCCCGTATTATCAGGTGTTAAACCGCCACTCACTCCTTCTTTTCTTTTTATGGGATCATTTGTGCTTAGATCATGACTTATAATCTCCCATGATTGACCCTTGTTTGTTGACTTATAAACATGATTACCTGCAACGTAGATTGTAGATGGATCATGAGTAGACATTACTAATGGAGCAGACCAATTAAATCTTCTTGCGGATTCTAAATCTTCGATGCTACTTTCAAAATATTCATTATAATTTGTTGTATTATTTGAACCAGGAGAAATTCTCAGAATTTTCCTTTTTTTAGGATTATAGCTAAAATAACTTCCATTCTCCATAGAACTATATGATTCTGTATGGTCGTACGGATTAGATGCTGCATCTTGCCCATCGCCCCAGTGCATTTTCCAATTAGAATCATTAAGTATCCCACGCGCATCTCTACTAAAACTTGCCGTTGCATATGATCCATTGTCTTGAAGCCCTCCATAAACAAAATAGGGGTCCTGCATGTCATAGTTGATACGATAGAATTGAGCGATAGGTAGATTGTCCATTAATTGAAAATGCGATCCATGATCGTGCGTTAGTGACAATCCTTTATCCGCTCCCAAGTAATACCGATCTGGATATCTTGGATCTAACCACATCCCATGAAAATCACCATGCACTTCTTGATCTTGACTCCCATTAGTAAGCGTCACTCCTCCATCTTCAGAGACCATAAATCGTGTTGTCAGTATATATACGCGTTGATCGTCCTGAGGATTGATTCTAATCTGACTATAATAAAAAGGGCGATTATTATAAGTATTGATATACTTCCAAGTCGTCCCTGCATCTTCACTTCTGTAAATACCTGATCCTGGTTTAGAAAGATCACTGCTTTTTTCAGCTTCTACAAATGCCATAACTATATCAGGATTCTTCTCATAGATTGCTAAGCCGATACGTCCTGTTGGCCCTGATGGCAAACCATTGGTCAATCGCTTCCAAGTGCCACCGTTGTCAATACTCTTATAAATGCCGCCTTGTTCGCCGCCACTATGAAAGTGCCATGGTTGTCTTAAACGATGATAGAAAGCAGCATAAAGTATATCCGGATTTTTGCTGCTACGAACCATATCTATACATCCCGTTTTCCCATCACTTGGTATACCATTTTCTAATTTTTTCCAGCTATCTCCGCCATCTGTTGTTTTAAATAACCCTCTTTCTCCGCTATACCCCCAGAGATGACCGATAGCACATACACACACATCATCAGAATTGTTAGGATGTACTGATACTCTTGCTATCTGATGTGTAGATTCTAATCCTTTGTTGACAAAAGTCGAACCTCCATCAGTCGACTTATAGACTCCATTTCCCCATGATACACTATTGCGGTTATTTGATTCTCCCGTACCCACCCAGATAATGTTCTTGTTGGATTGGTCAATTGCGATATCCCCAATTGACGAAGTTTCATAGTTATCAAATATCGGTTGCCAAGTAGTCCCAGCATTGGTTGATTTCCAAACACCACCTGAAGCTGTGGCTGCATATACATGAGTAAAGTCATCCTCATGAGCTTCTATGTCTACGATTCGACCACCTTGATTAGCTGGTCCGATATTTCTAAAATTCAAATCTCCAAGGTCTATATTTTGGTGTTGGCTAAAACTCAGATTATAGACTAATATTAAAATTGCAAAAAGTAATTTCTTCATATAATGAATAATTGTACTATATATATTTCGTTAGGCAATTACAATCAATTTTTATAATTGTTCAAAACCTCTTCAACGACATACTGACAGAAAGTCGCATCGTTAGGAGCAAGAATCAGAAGATATAGTTTCTCATCTGCATGATCCGTAGAAGTAAGTCGAAATGGTAAACCTAAAACACTGTTTCCTGTTATTCTTTTATAAAAAGTCAACGCAGTCAGATAAGTCCCTAGAGGTGATGGGTGACTTTCATCAGGATCATGAAGATCAATCTCTG
>CAZRXJ010000382.1:0-3197 GCA_964604025.1 uncultured Saprospiraceae bacterium
CTTTATACCAGTCATATGATATCTATATCTATTGGCTTGGTATTCAACTTTGCCGCATACTTTATATTACTTGTGCTAACAGGTGTGAGCGTAGGATCACATTTTTATTTGTTTCCAATCGTTTTGCTGACTTGGTTTCTAATTACTTCAGGTGTCAGTATTCTCCTTGGGCTAATAAGACCCATCTTAGAAGACATAGATCATATATGGTCTCTCACATTGATGATTGGACTCTGGGTAACCGGTGTGTTCTTTTCAGGTACATATTATTTTGAAAATCACTCTTGGTTCTTATTTGTCAATCCTTTTGTAGGGCTTTTGCTCAACACTCGTGCTTGCCTATTAGAAGGCAACGACATCTACTATAATCTCTTACTGATCAATTTCATTTTCGGTCTGGTGATATACATTGTATCTTACCTGCTCTTTCATAAGTACGCTAAGAAAGTAACAGAACAGCTATGAAAGACTCTTCTAATTGTATCGAGATCAAAAACCTCAGTAAGACCTTTCATATCTCTAACAAGGGTCTGTCAATAAAGGATAAACTGATAGATTTAGTAAGTAATAGAAACAAGAATATTGTACATGCCTTAAAAGGGATCAATCTTTCAGTTAAAACTGGCGAATTCATAGGGGTTCTAGGGCACAATGGTAGCGGCAAGTCAACATTGTTGAAGATTATACTGGGTTGTATCGATCCAGATCAAGGATCAAGTGTAGAAACTAGTGGGAAAATTATAAGGCTAGCATTAGGAAAAGGATTTGACATTAGTCTATCAGCCAGAGACAATATTTACCTAAGTGGGACAATGTTAGGGCTTAGCTTCCAAGAGATAGGAGACAAATTCAATGATATCATAAAGTTTGCGGAATTGAAGAAATTTGTGGACACACCTGTTAAGTTCTTTTCAAGTGGTATGGTGTCACGTCTTTCATTTTCTATTGCTATTCAAGCGAACGCAGATATATATCTAATCGATGAATTTTTTGCTGATGTAGGAGATAAGAGATTTCAAGAAAAAGCACATCAGGCTTTTGAAGATAAAATCACATCAGGAAAGACTGTTTTGCATGTGAGTCATTCAGAAGAACTACTTGGCAAATATTGCAACCGATATTTGTTATTACATAAAGGTGAGAGTCAATCTTTTGACAACTTAGATCTCGCACTGCAAGCTTACAACAGGCTGTACAAATAACTATCGTGGCTCCTCTTCTATGGGTGTCTTTTTAAGTTTTTGATTATAAGCTGATACCTTTTTATTTGTCTTCTTCAGAAGATGGCCATGCTTGGATAAAAACTTCTTCATGTTTATGTCCTGATACCGCTTGAATCCATCAGAGGTATCATAACCAGACGTGCTTCCTTCATGATGGTAGACAATGCTATAGGGCGTAACAACGGTACTCAGATCATGTTTCCACGCTGTATAGCAGTAGTCACTATCTTCACAATAACAAGGATGATATTGATCATCAAATGTCCCTATACGATTAATAGTAGATCGCTTTATATACATCGCACAACCCGAGATATATGCAGCTGCCTTAGAGCTTTTATACGCAGATCTATAAGGGTCGTCATCATTCTTACCAATATTCATGCCTGTGCCATCATCATACAATACAGATCCGAATTCCTGTAATCTTCCATCAGGATACAATATCTTGGATCCGACGATGCCTATATCAGACTTTCTATAGGCCGTCAAGCTCAATGCGACCAACCAACCTTGAGTAACTACTACATCATTGTTGATCAAGACGATATCGTGATCTTCACTCAACCGCATCATATGATTGTTAGGGCGAACAAAGACATCATTGGTATCAGAAAAGATAGGCTTGATATGAGTGTGCTGTTTAGACATCTCTTGTAAATATGACTTCGTGCCATCGCTGCAACCATTTGAGTAAACTATGATTTCATAATTAGGATGAGTAGTATAATTGATAACACTTGTTAGACAAGCCTTAAGCAAGTCTACTCTATTATAAGTTACAATACAGATACTAACAGATCTATATAGAGAACTCTTAATGTTGGAGAGTACTTTGGTTGGTGTTACAAACTTTTCAATACCTTTTTGAGCGTTTTTTGTTATGCTCTCGAGGTCAACTTGACGTCTAAAAACTTTGATTATCGCTTCCGCAAATGACTCATCTGTCTCAGCAAGCAGTATACTCTGACCATCAACCAAGTTGATCCCTTCATTGCCTATATCATTGGTCACTACAGGTGTCATATGTGCGATCGCTTCTGTGATTTTCCCTTTCACACCTGCACCGGATAACAATGGGACTACACTTGTCGTCATCTGCTGATATATAGAAGCTAATTCTTGCTCTTCTACCCAACCGATAAATTTTACTCCACCTAAATCATCAAGGTCTAATATCTCTTTAGGGGCATTAGATCCAGCAATAAAAAGTTGAGCATCTTTAATTTCCTTTTTTACTAGAGGGAAAATCTTTGTAGCCAATCGCAAGGCTGCTGATATATTGGGATAGTGATTGTATCCTCCTAAGAATATCAAATTATTAACGCCAGGATCCTCATACTCTGTTGAGACATAAGAATGAATGTTAGAAACAATTCTAACATCAGCTTGTGGTATCTCCTCTATTATGGCTTTTTTATCTTCTTGAGATACTGCCCAGATGATATCAGCTCTTTTATAAGCGCCAATCTCCTTCTTCTTATTGGCCTCCACCCTTTCTTTTGTGAATTGCGTCTCTATACCTATCGACCTTGATTCTCTCACCCAATGTACATCCACCGTATCTATGATCAATGATGCGTCAGGATATGCTTGCAGCAGATCTTCAATTTCAAATAGAGAATAATACCACGAGCATACGACAACATCTATGATTGGCTTTGTAGATTTTAGAGTTTTAATAGCCCTACTGAATACTTGAATACCCTGTCTTTCAAAAAAGGATGAATATTTCTCTTTTGGTTTGTTCAAGCTTAGAAGAGATATGTTGCAATCTTCAGCAAGTAGTTCTATAATTTTAGTGGCTCTTCTTCCTCCACTAGATGTATCATATTCTGGTAGATCTGGCAATACATATAGTACTTGTAGCAGCAGGGACCCAGGTTGAACCAAAATGTTTTTTTTGTTCCTGTTAACCTTATTCACAATTGTCGAAGATGTGGTTTTGATCAGATCCTTCTTATTAGAAAGGCT
>CAZRXJ010000383.1:0-3178 GCA_964604025.1 uncultured Saprospiraceae bacterium
AACAGGGTACCTAAGTACCCTGCATAACCCCAAAAAACCAATTGAAAACAATCTTTAAAGTATATTTTTAAAGACTGATCTTAAGACCAGTCTTCTTGCTTTCTTTTAATAAATGTAATTATTTCCTTCGAAACAACATAGATAGGACGACCGACATTTCAAAGCCCACATTTTCTAGTACAAATAAAACACATATTTTTTATTTCTATGATAAAAATTTTAATATGATTTATGGCCAAAGCAAGAACTAGATATGTCTGTACCAATTGTGGTACTGCTATCATAAGATGGGAAGGAAAGTGTCCATCTTGCAAACAATGGGATACACTCGTTGAAGAAGTTATCGATAAGACGCCATCTAAAGTGCCGCCCAGTGATCGATCTACGGGCAAAAGTCCTATTAATCTATCTCATATCGTCTCTACACAACAGAGTCGCATCCCCATACCACATGATCCTGAACTGACCAGAGTGCTTGGCGGAGGGATCGTACCAGGGGCAATAACCCTGATCGGAGGGCAACCTGGTATAGGCAAATCAACTCTTATGCTGCAGCTTGCCTGCCAATTACCAAAGAAGATATTATATGTATCTGGAGAAGAAAGTGCCTATCAGATCAAGATGCGTGCTGATCGAATCGCTAAAAAATCCGATAACTGCTTCATATTATGTGAGACGCAACTCGAGCAGATCATACATCATGCAGAACAGCAGCAGCCAGATATATTACTTATAGACTCCATCCAGACGATACAAAGTATCAAAGCTGATAGCCCTGCTGGTTCTGTAACCCAGATCCGTGAATGTACATCCGAACTACAGAAATATGCAAAGAACACTGATACGCCTGTGTTCATTATAGGCCACATAACTAAGGAGGGATCACTGGCTGGACCTAAACTTTTAGAGCATATCGTTGATGTGGTATTACAGTTCGAAGGAGATCGTAACTATATATATAGAATCCTTCGAACCATCAAAAATAGATTTGGCTCGACCGATGAGATCGGTATATACGAGATGGAAAGTTATGGATTGAGGCCTGTCTCTAATCCTTCAGAATTATTGATATCACCTGGAGATGAAAAACTTAGTGGTACCAGCATCGCTTCAACTTTAGAAGGAGCAAGATCCTTGCTTATCGAAACTCAAGCGTTAGTAAGTCAAAGTGTATTTGGGCATCCACAGCGATCTGCTACGGGCTTTGATAATCGGAGGTTGTCTATGTTGCTCGCTGTCGTAGAAAAAAAATGTCACTTGTACTTTAGTCAGCATGATGTATTTCTCAATCTTGCTGGAGGTATCAAAGTGACCGATCCTGCTATTGACTTGTCTATAGTCGCCTCACTCATCTCTTCTCTCAATGATATCCCGATTGACAAAAAGATCTGCTTTGCTGGAGAAGTAGGATTGTCAGGTGAAGTTCGCGCCGTCAACCGTATCGAGCAAAGGATCATTGAAGCAGATCGACTTGGCTTTCGCCAAATATTCATCTCCAAGTATCACAAGAAAGGCATCCCTAAAAAGTTAAATATTGAAATTAAAATGATTGGAAAGTTGAGCGAACTGATAGAATTGATATTCACCTAATCAGTGATCTAAAACAAATATTTTATAAAAATCGATTAGAGACTTTTGAGTTTGGTATGAGGCACTGATCCGATTGTCCAAACCAACCATATCGATTACGCGCCACCCAATTGTATATCTTATCTCTTAATCCTTTTGGAAATATATAAAGCGGTTTGAGTAAGAGCCATTTGCCTTTGAGCGCATCTATAACCATTTTGAGGACATCCGAATGTGTGTATATTTGACCGTCTTTGATCCCAATGGTGGTATCTAGATATTGAGGGATTGAAAGTTCTTCTGTGATCAGTTGACCTGCTTCATTTTGCAAGGTGCAGAATCTTATGATACTTCGAGGGTCATGTCTTATAACTGTATTTACAAAACCATTACATAGATGACAGACGCCGTCATAAAAGAGGATAGGGTGATCATGAGACAGAAACTTGATATCATCTAAAGTCATACTTCATTATAATCGATCAGAGGTAATTTTAGTTCATAGAACTCTTTATCTTTTCTAAAAGCTCTGTTGCTTGATTGTTTTTGTAATGATCGCGGATGTTGACAATTTTTTCTAATTCCGACTGAGCTGACTGAAGGTTTTCTGCTCTTAGATATGCCAGTGCAAGATACCACGTGCGCATATCCATAAGTTCATCATCAGATGATTGATCCAATGATGATATGGCCTCTTTGGTTCTACCTAATTCATAAAGTGCAATACCTCGATAAAACTTCAATCCCTCGAAATCTTGATGTTCAGTAAGTGTGACCACTTTTTTATAATCTTTGCGCTTATAAGCATTATTGATATCTGACAGTTCGTTAGATATCTCATCAGTTCCTCTGTTGCTTTGAGAAAGAACAAAAGGCGGAGTCTTGTAGTAAGCCATTGCATATTCTACAGGCGGCGATGCTTTGTCTTTCGATATCAATAAGCACAGAGTAGAAAGTGCAATTACACTTATTATTATAATAGCTATCCACCAACTTCTTGGCTGATGCGAAGACGTCGTCTTTTTAATTGGTGGAATTATCTCATCGATTCGATTGGCCAATGTATCCTCTACATTGGTCAGATTTCCCGGAAAGGTCTCTTTGCCGATCTGAGCCATTTCTTCCAGCTCTCTAATTTCATCTTTACTAAGTTCTTCTTCTTTCATTACCTGTGTGCATTCAATCGTAACCCTAGATTACGTCTGCCATTTTGGATATGACTTTTTACTGTTTTAATTTCCATTCCTGTGTGGTCTGATATTTCTTTATATGATCTCTCGTCCAGATAGAACAACTCTATACATTGGCTTTGCGCTGGTTTAAGCATACCAATCTCCTCAATTAGTCTTTCTTCCAATACCTCTTTAGAGATATGTTCCTCTATATTTCCATTTTCCATAAATGATTCAGCAATATTTCTTTGATCCAAGTCATATTGTATCTTCTTTTGCTTATGAAATTGCTTAAGACTAAGATTGCGAGCGACTTTCATAAGCCATGCTCTGGGATTGTTGAGTTGATTAAAGTCAGCCTTATTTAAAGCCACTTCAAAAGTGTCCATGACTATATCCATGCTACTTTTTTCATCCTTCAAGACATAGTAACATAC
>CAZRXJ010000384.1:0-3171 GCA_964604025.1 uncultured Saprospiraceae bacterium
ATATATGCTGCAATTACATGTGCAATGTTTGAGTCGACCTCTCTTTACTTCGATTAGGACAGTAAAGTGCATGTTATTGTCAATAACAGTTGATTCCCATTCTTTGTCTCTATTCTGGGCCAGACCACTTATTTGTTCAGCATCTGCGAGTTCTTCTGCCGCTATATAGACTTCTTCTGAGACTTTAGTCTCTAACAAGCTAATATCGATATTGTCGTATTTGCTTGTCATATAGTATGCCGTAAGGTCGTCGAGATAAACACCATTTTTATAAAAATCAAATAAAATATGTACGAACCTGTCAAGATATGTGATTCATGTCTGATACCATAACATATAGCTTGAAACTTAGTGTTAAGGTTTTGTGCACAACCCAAGTAACCGGGATAATTACTTGTTTTAGTGCAACTTTGTAAATATTAGCATACATTAATCTTCTCGATGAAAAGAATATTCTTTATAAGACACGCAAAGTCGAGCTGGGAGGATTATAGCCTTTCAGACCTCGATCGACCCTTGAACAAGCGAGGTCGTAGGGATGCACCAATTATGGCAGAGAAACTATCTGCTATCAAATCGAAAGTTGATATTATCATCTGTAGCCCAGCTAAAAGAGCACAGGAGACATCTACTCACTTTATAAACGCGATTGATCATACTAAAGTAATTACTATCGATAGGCTATATCATGCTTCTGTATATGATATAATCGATGTCGTTCAAGCTATAGATTCTGACCATAACACAGCGATAATATTTGGCCACAATCCTGGTTTTACGAGGCTTTATAATATGTTCGCCAAAGACTCATTGGATAATCTCCCGACTTGTGGCATCTTCGAATTATTAATTGATGGACCGTGGAACGATTTAGACAGCACAAATACTAATGTTGGTAACCTGTTATATCCAAAACTTTATAAACCTTGAGATATATCTTCTGTTTAGTGATTGTTTGTTCTTCCTTGGCATGCCACAAATCTGAGATAAAGATTTTGACAGAAGAAAAGATCTCAGACGTCCTTGTGGATTTGACAGTTTCTGATCAAGTGATTAACCTTCACCAACCGCATGAAAGAGACAGTATACGCGAAGTGTTAATGCAGAGTTTACTTAAAATTCATGATTTAGAGCGATCAGAGCTGGATACCAACTTGTACATTTACATGTCAGACTTTGAAAGATTTAGCAGGATCAACAAAAATGTTATGTCAAGAATTGATTCTTTAATATCAATCGAAAGAAATTAATAATCACTTAACAAGTCGATGGAGAAAGAAGCTAGGATACTAATAGTTGATGATGAGCCGGACATTCTAGAATTTCTTAATTACAATTTATCCAAAGAAGGATACCATATAAAGACTGCAAAAAGCGGTAAGAAAGCTCTAAAAATAGTTGGTTCATGGATTCCTGAATTAATCATCATGGATGTGATGATGCCTGAGATGGATGGTATAGAGCTTTGTGGTATCTTGAGAGAAGACGCTACGATGGATAAAACACTCATCGTCTTCTTAACAGCTCGGGGAGAATCCTTCACCGAGATAACAGCTTTAGATAGTGGCGCAGATGATTATATAACCAAACCCATTAAACCTAATCTATTAAAAAGTAAGATTAAGGCAATTCTTAGAAGACACATCAGCGTTCAGAACGATTCAGAAGATCAAGCACTACTAATATTTGGAAAGTTGACAATAGATAGAGATGAATTCAAGGCTACTGTAGATGGTACGGACATTAGTCTTGCTAAAAAAGAATTTGAGTTACTTACTTTGTTGGTTTCAAAACCTGGTAAGGTATTCAAGCGTGAAGAGATTTTACGAAAGGTATGGGGAAAAGAAGTGATAGTCGGAGATCGGACTATAGATGTACACATTAGAAAATTGAGAGAAAAAATAGGCAAGTCATATATTAAAACACTCAAAGGTGTTGGTTACAAATTCAAATATTAACTTATAGTGTTTAAGAATGTAACCGTTCGTCAGCTCACTATAATACTGACACTTGCACTAGGTGTTATAAATTTAGCTTCTCTTTTTACACTTTATGCCATTAGTACAAAAGCTCAGGTATCCATAGCATATTGGCTTATCATCGTTGTTGTATCGACACTTCTTATCTACGCGATGGTTAGATATTCTGTAGAGTACTTTGTCTTTAGGAGGATTCGACTTATTTACAAAATGATTGATGCTGGAAAACGGAGAAAGTCATATCGTGTTGGAGGATTATTTGATGATAAATCCATAGCAGCAGTCAATGATGAAGTAATCGAGTGGGCTCAAAAAAGAGAGACTGAGATTGAGTATCTCACCCAAATAGAAGATTATCGACGTCTATTTTTAGGCAACATTTCGCATGAGCTAAAAACTCCAATATTTTCCTTACAAGGATATGTACATACTTTGATTGAAGGAGGACTCTATGATGAGGCTATCAATATGAAGTATCTAAAGAAGGCATCTAAGAATATAGAGCGACTCGAAAAGATAGTGGATGACCTGGAAGAGATCAATCAACTACAATCAGGTGGTATAACTCTTAAACTGGAATCTTTTAGTATTAAAGAGTTGATGTATGACATATTTGATGATCTCGCTTTTATGGCTAAGGATGAGCGCACATCCATGATGATTAATAAAGATTCTAAGGACTTCAAAGTATTGGCCGATAGAGATCGTATCACTCAGGTCTTACTTAATCTTGTGGCCAATGCTATAAAATATGGTAAAGAAGAAGGCTCAGTAATCATCAGTTTTTATGATGTCGCTGACAAAGTACTGATCGAAGTAGAAGATGATGGACAAGGAATAGAAGAGAAGCATCTCAAGCACCTCTTTGATAGGTTTTATCGGGTTGATGAAGGAAGAAGTCGAAAACATGGAGGATCTGGACTTGGTCTCTCAATTGTCAAACACATTATTGAAGCTCATGATCAGACCACATCGGTAAGAAGCACAGTAGGAGAGGGGACGACAGTTGGATTTACACTTAACAAGTCAAAGTAAGAATTACTTAGTCAGCACTACTGCCGGCATAGACCACTTGCTTTCCTGCAAAAGACACAGCGTCTAATTCTTTCATGAGTTCATTGCGCGCGTCAAAGTAGTGAGGTAGTTCGTTCTCTTCCATCGGATTGAGCGGTGGAAAGTTTTCTCTTCTGTG
>CAZRXJ010000385.1:0-3157 GCA_964604025.1 uncultured Saprospiraceae bacterium
GACTATCCATAGAGAAGGTAAGGCGTCATTGATCGTAGTTATAGTTACGCTTGGGATTATAAATGGAATATTATGGAGGTATGGTGCAAGTGATATAATCTTAAATGTTTGTATGATTATATCTATTATTTTATTTCTAATTGTTCTTCAATTTTTCAGATACCCTAAGCGCACCGTTCAAAATCCCAATGACAAAATATTATTAGCACCAGCAGATGGAAAAGTAGTTGTAATAGAAGACACTATAGAATCCGAATATTTTGAGGATGAAAGATTGATGATATCAATATTCATGTCGCCGATCAACGTACATAGCAATCATCATCCATTGAATGGAGAAGTAGCTTATAGCAAATATCATCCTGGAAAATACCTTGTAGCCTGGCATCCAAAATCTTCAACAGAAAATGAAAGGCATACTACTGTTTATAAAAACAAACATGGTGAAGTACTTGTACGCCAGATAGCAGGAGCTATGGCCAGGAGAATCGTAAATTATATGAAAGGTGGAGAGCAAGTAATCCAAGGTGGAGAATTAGGTTTTATAAAATTTGGATCAAGGGTAGATATTTATTTGCCAGTAGGCACAAAGTATAATGTCCAACTTGGACAGAAGGTCAAAGCCAAGGAAGATATAATCGCTACACTATCTTAAGCTATAGTGTACAAAGTAAAAGATGGGATACAAAAAGAAAACCGTCATCCCAACATTATCTTAAGTAAGAAATAAGAAATTGTAATATTGGAAAGACGGTTTATCTTAATCACCTTGGCTGAATTGTCATGAGGCTTCAACTTTTTGAAACCCTGTAGTATCTATCGATCCTACATAACATTCATAATTTTTATGTTCTATATTCAAATTAGAATATGATGAACATAAAACAAAGATAAGCTTGTCTCGTGCAGATATAGTAGTGATAACACTAGGATTATAACTGGGGTTAACTCTTAGAAAGTTCGAATTGGGCGGTATTGAGTGGTATATAGACTGTAACGGATGTCCCTCTGTCAGGGGAAGAGTCTATTTCCATTTCTCCTCTTAGTACATTGACTCTGGATTGTAGGTTTCCTAGTCCTAGTCCATGCTTTGCATTAATTTGATCGAATCCACTTCCATTATCTTCAACAGTTATTATCAACTCTTCATCAATCTTATTGAGTTGCACATCTATTTCAGATGCATTGGCATGCTTCAATGCATTATTAAGTAATTCTTGAATGATACGATAGACGTGCAACTTTGCTTCTTGACTTAAGATGCCATCGATCTTATGTGTATGAAGAGAGATCTCCATAACACCTAGTATCGAATATCTATTGATCAAATCTTTTAATGCTGCCGAAAGGCCTAATTTTTCTAAAGTTATAGGTTTCAAATTACGAGCTATGTCTCTCACTTCTCCACAAGCATTATCTATCATGCCCATTATTTTTTGAAAAGAGGAATCCTTAGATAGATTTTCATGATCCAATTGCAATGCGTCATATTGTAATTTCAATGTAGACAATGTACCACCAAGACTATCATGAAGGTCTTCAGCAATCCTAGTTCGCTCTGCTTCTTGCCCCAGCACCATAGATTGCAGATTTTCGATCTTCAAAGAGCTTTCTAATTCGTTGATTTTCTGTTGTGTGATTTCTTCTTTTTGCTTACCAAGCAGTCTTTCCATTCTAAATCTCTGCCGTTGGAGTCTGTAGTAATTATAAGCTGCTAATGCTCCAAGAGCGAGCAACACTGATATAATCAAAAATAGTCGAGTTCGTTGTGTTAGTTTAAATTCATATTGCAGATTATCCTCTTCAAGCTCCCTTATCTCTTTATCTTTCTCATAAGATTGATACCTGGCGGCAGTCTGATTGGCCATGGCGTACTTCTCTTGATTATAGAGTTCGGTTGTCACGTCATTTGCAATCTCAAGATGTTTATATGCAAGTTCGATGCTGTCTAAAGCAAAGTATGCTTTAGACAAAAGAGAATTGCTCTCATATGACAAGTCATCGATCTGATCAATAAGACTAACTGAAGCCTTTAGATAGGCGACAGCCTTTGTTATCTGATCATCCATAAGCAATGTCGATCCAACTAGATAGTTCACTCTGGGCGTTACGAATTGTGTACCAAGGTCTTCTTCAATATTGAGTATATAATCACCTTGTTCGACAACCTTTTCAACATTCCCAAGATTTCCAAGAAGTTCTGTGATCAGCAATCTATTGGACAGCTCCATTTTAATGTCGCCGAGTTCTTTACTCGCTTTTAATCCTTGCTCTACATATTTGATCGCCTTGTCATAGTCAAGTTTGCGTTGATAAGCCTTCCCTAATTGCGATATTGCTATGGCCTGTTCAAAAGGCATCTCCTTATCTTTGTAAAATTTGTGAACTTCCTCTGTGATTTCGATTGCTTCATTGAGAAAGATCTCCTCTCTGATATAGAAATCAGCAAGAGCCAAGCGAGCCTTATAGAATCCAAAGTCATCGCGGATCCTTCTATAGATACTTGCACATGAAATTAGATCATTGATAACATCCTGATTTCTCAGATGAACTTTGAAGTTATGCAATGCTCGTTCATAATAACCTTGAGCAATCTGTTCAAAATTATCTTTCTCATGTCCTAGTCTGATGCGCTCATTGATTTTTTTAAGCGTATCCGAATAAGATGCACCTCTGACTTGAGCATCAGAACTAACGGAAGCCATGGTACATAATAAGCTAACGAATAGGATAGTTATAGTCCTCATGTATCTAAACTCTCTTATTAATATAGTTGCTTTATTAGGGTAACCCCTAGATTAAGCATAGTGGAGTTGCTATACTTTAGTTCAAAATTAAGCTAAGAAATGATCAAAATCTTAATAGTTGACGATCACAAAATGTTTGTGGAAGGTCTTGAGTCCATTCTCAACAAGGAAGAAGACATCCAAATCGTGCATCGCTGCCATGAAGGCAAGGAGGTATTCAATCATGACCTACTGGCTTCCATAGATATCATCTTGATGGATATCAACCTTCCAGATATGAGCGGTATTGAGGTAACTCAAAGAATATTGAAGATGAGAGAAAGTCTAAAGATCTTGGTTCTTTCTATGCATGATGAAGAAAGTTATATCTCAGAAGTCTTAAAAAGTGGAGCACTGGGTTATGTACTTAA
>CAZRXJ010000386.1:0-3155 GCA_964604025.1 uncultured Saprospiraceae bacterium
AGACTAAATCCCAAGCCCCGCAGTACTTGGTTAGAATGACTCAAAAGTCCCTTACCTCTTGCCGTAACTACTTGGAGCGAACGCGATGGATGGGATAAGATATGATCTGTCTCGTCAGCAATCATGTGCTCGATCATCTTCTTGCATGCTATCGAGATCTCTTGCTCAGAAGGTTTGGGACTATACACAGAATTGCAATACGCATGTTGCAATCTATCAATCGAAGCTAAAGGATCAGAAGTCAATGCAGTAGTCATCTGCCAAGATCCTACTGATGCTCCCAAGAAGTGCAGAGGATGGTGAGCATCTTTGAGAAAATCACCCAATATATATCTAACTAATCCATATGTCGTGAACCATTTAGGTCCACCAGCTGCAGCGACTACACCCGCTATCATCTCTGGTGAAAGGCCATCTTTCTTTATCTTTTGGTAGGCTTCTTTACCTGCCCTAAGAGTTAGTCTATTCATTAATCTTTACGGAAGTAGACAGGTCTAAGTTTTCAAGGATTATAGATTGATCATGAACTGATACATCACCATTCATATCAATATCTTCACGAATATAACTTGAGTTTTTGCCATTTGCAGTACGCCAAGTGTTGACGTCTTCCATATTGATTACTCTGGTAGATTTTGATTTGGTCTGATCTATATTGCCAGCGATCATCAACATGACTTTGTGTTTTAACTTGAGGCCAAGGATATCACTATTGGTAAAATCAAAGGCCAATTTTCCTTTGCTGAGTTTAATAGGTGTACTCTGAACAGGTAAATGATTTCTATGCGCCAATACGACAATATACTTCGCCGAAGTATTCAACTTTTCGACTGGTATAGACCCTGCAGATAAAGTTCCGTCTGCGTTGAGCAGAACAGTCCGATTGGCCACTACTGTTCCTGTAGTGGCTTCTCTTATTGATACAAAGATCCAATCAACAGATTGATCAGTATAGGAGGAGACATCACCACTGGAAGTTTTTAATTCTTGGTCGTAAAATTCACCATAAGGATCGAAGAATGGTACTGCTTCCGCAAAAAACGCTTTAGGTTTCATACCTGGCAAATAACCTAGTTCATAGAGTTTCGTGCTCATCTTACCCGCTTGGGCGTTATAAGGACCTTCGAGGAATACTTTGATATCAAGATCTATCGATGACTGTGCATGGATAGGTGATATATCATGCAAAGAGGTAAAAAAAGCCATTAGGCTATAAGTTAATGTGAGTAGCGTGGACATGTTAAGAGTTTTGTTACATTTTATGGGTACATAAAACATGCCAAATTTTCTTAATATGTAAAGTCGGAGGCTAGTTTTGATAAGTTATACAGATTTTGGGGTTCATTTATATCTCTTAATCAGCCAATTGGAGCTGATCTACTTTTTTAATCCAGCCAAATTTATCTTCTCTTTCTCCTGACCGCAATCCTTCAATATAGCTTTTAAGATATGGCCCTATCTCATAGTTTTCAGGATTGAGATTGAGTATCTCTTCACCAAATGCTACCTTATTGACATATGAAACAACTGCGGCAGTACCTGTACCAAAGACTTCTTGCAACTTACCTTCTGAATAAGCTTGGATAATCTGGTCTCTTGATAAAGGAGCTTCTACAACTTCTATACCTCGATCTTGCATGATCTTAATCGCCGAATCTCGCGTGATGCCTTTAAGTATTGAACCATTTAAGTCTGGAGTATAGGCCTTTCCATCCATGATGAAGAAGATATTCATCGTTCCGACTTCTTGGATATACTTAAACTCAACTGGGTCCATCCACATGACTTGATCATAGCCCTTTTCCTTGGCTACTTTAGCTGGGTATAATGATGCAGCATAATTACCTGCAGTTTTGGCCTCACCTATTCCTCCATTACATGCTCTTACATACTTGTCTGCTGCTAATAGACTCACAGGTTTAGAATAATAAGGACCAACAGGACAAGTAAAGATCACAAACTTATAAGTCTCAGAAGGTCGTACTCCTATGAACTCATCTGTAGCAAACATGTATGGGCGTATATATAAGGCACTACCATCTGTCGGTGGTATCCATCCTTTGTCCAATTCAACCAAGGTCTCAATCGCATTATTGAATATATCTTCTGGGATCCTTGGCATACACATTCTATCTGCAGATGCATTGATGCGTTCGATATGCTTGTCCAATCGAAATAACATCGGCGTACCAGAACTATCCATAGACGCTTTCATACCTTCAAATATAGACTGCCCATAGTGAAGCGTAAGGTTAGCTGGATGGATAGAAAAGTTAGATAACGGTACTATATTGCCTTCTTGCCATTTCCCATCCTTATAGTCCATCACAAACATATGATCACTACATATCTTGCCAAATGGAAGGTTGCCAAAATCTATCTCAGGCAGTCTTGATTGTTGTACAGTTTGAACATTGATACTCATAGCTCTTGATTGTTACATCAAAGTTATATAATTAAAGAGTCTGAAACTTGGTATGACCCCTACAGAAATGTCATATTGTACTGTATTCTTTTGTTTAGATGTGTCTTATGACTAATATTTTATAACATTACTGGATCAAAAAATTAACATGTGAGCTTCTTCAACTATCCCATTTATGATGTACCAGATATGGAGAGCATTGAGCATCTTAAGCTCACAAAACCTATCAATATCATTGTCAGAGATAGTCAATATAATGAATCCGACGCTACGCTACTATCTAAGATATTAGGTTCTGTAAAGCAAAGCTTGGACGTTGCAGAGCTATCTAAAGTTGATATCGATAGAGACATAAGATTGACAACCGATGGCACAACTGATATATTAATTATAATATTCGGTCTGACGCCAAATGAATGTTCTCTGCAATTAGACAAAAGATTGTATACCCTCTTTAAGATTAAAAATAAAACCTTGCTTTTTTCTAGATCTCTGCAAGATCTTCCGAGTGATGCTGATGGCCGCAGGGCATTGTGGATGGCACTCAAGAAGTATTATAACTTATCATGATCTCCTTTGTACTAGCCAGTCATAACCAACATAAAGTGAATGAAATAATCACCATCATGGATGGTCTTGATATCACAATCTCTTCGCTTTCTGATTTGGGTATAACCGATGAAATAATCGAAAGTGGAACAACGCTCAATGATAATGCTTGGATTAAAGC
>CAZRXJ010000387.1:0-3149 GCA_964604025.1 uncultured Saprospiraceae bacterium
ACTTAGCTGATATATATAAAGACCGAGGCGACTATAAACGCTCCTTAGACTACTATCGCCAGCATATAACAGCAAGAGATACGATAGGCGCCAGCTTGAATAAGAAGGCCTTAGTACGCCAAGAATTAAAATACGAATATGAAGAACAAGCTGCTCTAGACAGCCTTCGCTATGAAGAGGGCCAAAAACTATCTGCTGCAGAATTAGCAAGTCAAAAGCAACGAAGTTATTATTTGATTGGTGGACTGCTGTTGACGCTGTTCTTTGGTGGTGTGTCTTTTAACCGCTTTAGAGTTACTCAGCGACAAAAGGAAGTTATAGAAGATCAAAAGTCTTTGGTAGAGGAAGAAAAGGAAAAGAGTGAAAAACTATTGTTAAACATACTTCCAAAAGAAACGATCCAAGAATTAAGAGAAAATGGAAAAGTAGCGGCTAAATATTATCCTGCAGTGTCTGTATTATTCACAGACTTTATAGGTTTTACTGAGATAGCTGGAGACATGCGACCAGATGAAGTAGTGGAGTCGCTCAACCATTGTTTTTCAGCTTTCGACGAGATCATGGAGAAAAATGGAATTGAAAAGATAAAGACAATAGGAGATGCTTACATGGCGGCTTGCGGTGTCCCTGTTGGAGATGACGGTCATGCTGAGAAAATGGTGAAAGCTGCCTTGGAAATCAATGCGTTCATGGTTGATTATGCCGCTAAGCAAAAGGGAAAAGGCCTTCCTCAATTTGACGTTAGAATAGGTGTACACAGTGGCCCTTTGGTCGCAGGTGTAGTAGGCACTAATAAATTCCAATACGACATCTGGGGAGATACTGTCAACATTGCCAGCCGTATGGAAAACACGGGAGAAAAAGGAAAGGTGAATATTTCTGAAGCCACTTATCAAATGCTTAAGGAACAATCTCATCTGAAGTTTGAATCACGAGGGAAAATCCAGGTCAAGGGTAAGGGTGAAATGGAGATGTATTTTGTGGAAAGTTAAGAGCATTGTTTTTTATATTCTACGTTTGATCTAACACAATGCACTGCTATGACCGAGAAAATGAATCCAGAAACATTAGTGCAAGAACTAAATGAATGCTACTCTGCTTTTGATGACATTATAGAGAAAAATGGAATAGAAAAAATCATGACGATAGGAGATGTTTATATGGCTGCTTGTGGTGTGCCTATTAGAGATGACGATCACGCTGAGAAAATGGGATCTAAGTAGTATTGGAAGGCTCAGCTACATTGTAAACAACTCTGGTAATGAAGAAATATTTCATACTGACGCCTTCGTTCCAAATCCAGCCTTCAGACCCTTTTGGAATTCCATCATAGAGATTGATCTCTTCTTGAGCGATAATGATCTGACTCAAGAGCATGGTGGAACAATCAACTTGTCATTCATAGAACAGATAATATAGATCATTTCATAAAGTCAAAAGGCCTTGTCAATCGACAAGGCCTTTTTTGATGAAGATGACAACTTTCTTTTTAAGCTACCACAGCCTCTTCAGCTTTAGGTGCTTTATGCATCTTAGTAAAGTCATTGATGATGATCTCGGTCACATAGTGCTTGCGTCCATCGCCATCTTCATAACTGCGATAAGTGAGCTTACCTTGGACCATCACTTGATCTCCTTTCTTGGCGATCTTATTCATGTTTTCTGCTAGCTTGCCCCAAGCTACGATGTTGTGCCAGTGCGTCTCTTGTACCAGTTCTCCATCACGATTTTTATAATATTGATTAGTGGCGATGGATACTTTAGCTACTTGATTGTTGTTGCTGAAAGTTTTTACTTCCATGTCACTACCTAGGTTACCGATGAGTGTTACTTGATTTCTTAATGCATTCATAATTGATAATTTTTTTGATCCTCTGCACTTTTAGTTTTGTGTGCTCGGGATGAGTAATTGAAAAAATTTATCTGACCTAAGATGTGTGTTTATATCCGTTGATCAGATTGACAATGCAAATATGAAGTAGGGTGCAAGTTGTAGTCGTTAGATAAACGTATAATGCCGTTTGTAATCGTTTGTATCCGTTTGTACACGCCTATAAGTCTTAATTTATTGATGATTTTAGAATCAACTATATTTTATAGAAAAGATAGAATTGGATAACAGAAGTATAATTGACCTCTTTGTGACAATTGTTAGCCTCTATACAACTCGTTAATTGTGGTTGGTGGATTAAAAGAAAGAATAAGTATCTTATAGCTCTTCTAACATTAAAGTACAAAGGCATGAACACTAAAAAAACAAGCAGAAGAAACTTTATTAATGCTTCATCTATGCTGGCAGGGGCCACTCTGCTCGGTGCATGTCAACAAACTGGAAGAGAAAAATCTGCAAATTCAGGAACAAGCATTGCGGAAACCAAATCAACCAAGATCAAGCACAATCCAATCGGCGTCAGTAGCTATTCCTTCTGGCAGTTCAATGGAAAAAAAGAAGATGCTAATATGCTATACTGTATAGATCAAGCATCTAGAATGGGATTTGATGGTATAGAATTATTACTTGTACAGATGAGTTCAGAAGAGCACAGTCATCTGATGAAAATTAAAAAACAGGCTTTTCATGCTGGCTTAGATCTTATGGGATTTTCGACGCATCAAGGATTCGTATATCCTGATAAAGCAAAACGTCAAGAAAATATTGATAAGACCATTCACCAAATAGAGCTGGCCTATAAACTTGGCATACCAACGATGAGATTAAATACCGGTAGATGGGGAACCAGTGAAAACTTTGATGCGCTCATGGCCAATAAAGGCATAGAGCCAACTCTTGAAGGTTATACGGAAGAAGATGGATTTAATTGGGTGATGGACTCTATAGAGCAGTTCATACCAACAGCTGAAAAGTGTGGGGTAGTCCTAGGTCTTGAGAATCATTGGGGCATCGGTCGAACTGCGAAAGCTGTCAAGAGAATAGTAGATACTATCAATAGTCCATGGTTACAAGTTACTTTAGACACTGGCAATTTTCTTGAAGATCAATATGAGCAAGCTGAGTTACTGGCGTCACAGACTTATCTCGTGCAAGCCAAGACTTATTATGGTGGTGGTAAATGGTATACTCTGGATATCGACTACCCTAGAGTAGGAGCGATGATGAGAAAGCATAATTATAAAGGATGGGTGTCATT
>CAZRXJ010000388.1:0-3141 GCA_964604025.1 uncultured Saprospiraceae bacterium
AGTAGATAACAGTTGATCGGTATGGATACATCATCTGATTCAAGAATATGCAATTCTCCATCTTTTCTCAATATGGGTGATTGCAAATAAGAAATCAATGGATCAAATCCACTACTCTTTCCATGAAAGAAAGATTCCATGAGTCCAAGTCTTTGTTGTAATATATCAAGTTGATCTCCTACGTCGTCTGACTGAGCAACATCATATATCGCAGCAGTCAGTGCTCCTGAACTTCCAAGGCCATAACCTATTGGTATGTTGGCAGATATAGTTTTATTTTCTATCCATGAGTTAAGTGTATCGATATCGAGAAAACTATTACACTCTTGGGAAAGGTAATTGCAATAATCAACAAGCCACGAGGGGTGTTCTTTCATTTTGTCAGCCCAAGACATGTGATAGGATGGATATGGCACTGCCAGTGAAGACGATCCTTTAAGGACAGTGTGTTCTCCGAAGAGAAGGAGTTTGGCTGGGTATTTTTTCACTTCTTGCATCTCTCTATGTAAGATAGTGATTCAAGAAGACTCTTCTTCATCCTAGTTATAAAGATACATAGACCGATTACGATCTAACTCTCTAAAGAATGGATCTGTTGTATCTTTTATAAATCTAATCGCTTCTCCTGTAGACTTCATCTCAGGTCCTAACTGCTTATCAACATTAGGAAACTTGTCAAAAGAAAATACTGGCACCTTAATCGCATAACCATCCAGTTGGTTGACCATCTCAAAGTCTTTCAACTTATGAGTACCCAACATTACTTTGGTAGCAATATTAAGATATGGCACTTTGTATGCCTTTGCTATAAATGGTGTTGTTCGAGATGCTCTTGGATTGGCTTCAATTACAAATACCTTTTCTGTTTGATCTTTTCTTTCTTGTCTAATTGCAAACTGGATATTGATCAACCCTCTTATGTTGAGTGCAAACGCTAACTTCTTAGTATACTCGATCATCGTCTGTATCGCTTCGTCCGATAGACTGTACGGTGGTAACATGGCCGAACTATCGCCAGAGTGTATACCCGCAGGTTCTACATGCTCCATTATACCCATGATGTGTACTTCATCTCCATCACAGATCGCATCTATCTCAGCTTCCTTTGCTCTTTCTAAAAATTGATCGATGAGCACTTTATTATCAGGCATGTGCTTATAGATACTCAACACTTGTCTTTCTAATTCTTCATCGTTGATGACAATCTTCATACGTTGACCACCCAGTACATAAGAGGGTCTTACGAGGACTGGATAAGTCACTTCATTTGCTATAGTAATTGCATCGTCTGCAGTATCAGCAACGCCATATTTTGGATATGGTATGTCTAGCTCTTTGAGCAAGTCAGAAAATGCTCCACGATCTTCTGCAAGATCCATGTCTTTGAATTGGGTACCAACTATATTGATACCTTTCTTATAGAAAGTCTCCGCCAACTTAAGTGCTGTCTGACCTCCCAGTTGAACAATGATCCCTTCTGGTTTTTCTAAAGTAATGATCTCTTCCAGATGCTCCCAATACACAGGTTCAAAATATAGCTTATCCGCCATGTCAAAGTCAGTAGAAACCGTTTCAGGATTACAATTAACCATGATGGCTTCGTATCCTTCTTCTTTCAGAGCAAGCAATCCATGGACACAGCAATAATCAAATTCTATGCCCTGCCCTATTCTATTGGGACCTGATCCAAGTACGATTACTTTCTTAGGGTTGTCACTTGGTATACTTTCATTCTCACTCTCAAATGTAGAATAGAAATAAGGCGTCTGAGCTTCAAACTCTGCTGCACAAGTGTCTACCGTTTTGAAGGTTCGACGGATATCTAATTTTAATCTTTGCTCTGTTACCTTCTCAGTTTCTACTCTCAGTAACCATGCTATCTGTGCATCCGAATATCCATTTTCTTTAAGTTTTCTAAAAAACTCAGTTGGAATATCCTCTGGCACATTGTATTTGTCAAGTTCTTTTTCCATATCAACCAGTTTTTTAATCTGCTTGATATACCATGGATCAATCAATGTTAACTTGTGTACCGTTTTAGCTGGCACCCCCAACCTAAGTGCATCCTTTAACCTAAAGATTCTATCGTCACTTACTTTTTCTAATCTATGGAGGATGTCTTCTGTTCGTATCCATTCTTTTTTGTCCGCTCCTAATCCGTGTCGATTATTCTCTAAACTCTGACATGCCTTTTGTAATGCTTCAGTAAAGCTTCTGCCGATAGCCATGACCTCTCCTACTGACTTCATCTGTAAGCCCAAGGTATTGTCACTTCCTTGAAATTTGTCAAAATTCCAACGTGGCATTTTTACGATAACATAATCTAATGTTGGCTCAAAATAAGCCGATGTAGTTTTTGTAATTTGATTCTTAAGTTCGTCAAGGTTGTAGCCGATGGCAAGTTTGGCTGCTATCTTGGCGATAGGGTATCCTGTTGCTTTACTAGCTAAGGCTGACGATCTTGATACGCGAGGATTGATCTCGATACAGATAAGTTCTTCGGTCTCGGGATTTTGCGAAAACTGGATGTTACATCCACCGGCAAAGTTGCCCATAGACCTCATCAATTGAATCGCATCGTTGCGCATCTGTTGATAGCCAGTATCAGACAAGGTCATCGCTGGTGCTACAGTGATACTATCGCCAGTATGGATACCCATCGGATCGAGATTCTCAACAGTACAGATGATAACAACATTATCATTATAATCTCTAAGCAACTCTAACTCATACTCTTTCCATCCTAGCACTGCTTTCTCTACTAAGACTTCATGTGTGGGCGAAGCATTCAATCCACGGCGCAGCGCTTCATCAAACATGTCAGCAGTCATGACAAATCCACCTCCTGTACCTCCAAGAGTATAAGAAGGTCTTATCACCAATGGAAATCCAATCTTTTGTGCTGCTTCCTTCCCTTCTAAAAATGAATTGGCTATAAATGAAGGCGCGACTTTTTGGCCAATCTTGATGACATGCTCTCTAAACGCTTCTCTATTTTCCGCTAACTCGATAGCATCCAAGTCAACGCCTATTAATTTGATATTGAACTCTTCCCATAGTCCTTGCTTGCCTGCTTCTATGGCGAGGTTGAGGGCTGTCTGTCCACCCATAGTTGCTAGGACAGCATCGATCTGCCGCTCT
>CAZRXJ010000389.1:0-3133 GCA_964604025.1 uncultured Saprospiraceae bacterium
TTTCATTGACCCATTTAATAGGTGAGCGCTCGTCGTATTCTGTTCTTTGCAGTATCGTATCACCTACCAGGGGTAAGTAGACTTTTGTATACATCTCGGGTCGTGTGTCAAAATCAATTCGAGGATCGACTGGAGCTCCAACTACGGCTATGCATTTGATCCTGTCTGTTCTTTTGGAGAGTTGATAGGTATTCATTCCTCCTCTCGATATGCCATAAGAACCTATGTTAGTATGATCAGCATATGCTAGTTCCTCAGCAATATCAATAAGCTTTTCAATGTCATTGACATCGTCTCCTCCCATCTCGTCTTTACCTCCGCTGTATGTATTGCCCCTTAGTTGACTTGACAGAACCACAAAACCCGCCATGGCCATTTCTTCTTGAAAAGGCATTCTGTCAGGATTGTGTGTGCCGAAGTTTCTATTGCCGCCTCTATTGTAAATGATAACAGGGTGGATACCAGGCTTTGTAGGTTTATGTACGTATCCCGTTATTTTTAACCTATCTGATTTGTAGACCATTTCGTACTGTTCGATTCTCATTTGAACATGACTATCATCTGTCCTCAGATGAATAGATATGATATCAGATTTTGACTGACTACATGATTGCCAGAGAAAAAGTAGGCTAATTATGATCGATGTATTTTTCAAGTAATTGTACTTTCAAATTCAATTTATAAAAGATTGACCTTCTAATTTTCTGATACTAAAGTTATTTTCCAGCTTATACCAAATTGATCAATGCACTGACCATAGTACGCACCCCAGAATGTTAATCCTACAGGTACTATGACTTGTCCGCTTTGAGAAAGAGCACCAAAAAGTCGGTCAACCTCTTCCTTGCTATCTGCGTGTATGATAAGAGAAAAGGTCTTGTCCTTGATCATTTCTTTATATACCAAGGAGTTGTCAGAACCATTGAGCATTGTTTCTTTGCTCAGAGGTAAGGTGACGTGCATGATGTTTTCATCGGGCTCCTGAAAAATACTCTGTGATGGTTTCGGTACATCTTTATATTTACTGATATGTCTGATTTCTTTACGAAATACCGAAGCATAAAGAGTAAATGCATCTTCACAATCTCCATCAAAGTAGAGGTATGGGTTTATAGTTAGCATCGATTACGTTTGAGTCTTAATATGATGAAGATAGAAATCCTTGTTCCAGCAACATTATAGATGAGTTCTTTCTCTGAGAATAATTTATTCTTCGTTTTGTTAAAGATCTGTCCGCAGATAACCCCAATTTCTTACCTCAGAACCTTTCACCCGACTCATCTAGGTCCCAGATCTTATCAATCAACCCAAATTCTCGGAACATTTCCTTTGCCTCCTCCATAGTCCACTTAGTCCAGTTGGGATTGAGATGGTTACCGTACCACTTTTTAGAGAAGTTCCAGATGTTCTCTAAGGGTTGGATGTCTCCTTTAGGGATGTTATGATTCCGAGACCACTCATCTACTTGCTGTTCATGTTCAAAGACCAACATATTACTGCAGGTGTAAATGACATTGTCCCAAGCCTGCTTCATGGGTATCGGAAAGTGAATCAAATATTCTCTCTCCTGGATCTTTCCATCGATGATATTGATCTCTACTTGTTGGCTTTCTCCTCCGATGGTTGTTGTGATCTTCACATCATCTTGAAGTAGTGCCGCTATCCCAAGAGAACACCATCCACAGTTTCCCCACCATGCGCCTTTGTCTGATGTTACGTAGAAGTTAGTGGGTGCCAATGAAAAAGGATGAATAGCCCATACCTTAGGCTCATGGGGATGGAGAACTACTCCGTGATAGGCTTGAAGGTCCCTAAGTCCTTGATTAACTTCTTTTCTCGTTACACTCAACAAAACTGACAGTTCGTCTACTGATGGTGCGTATCCATGTTCTATGATTCCTTTGATGATGGAGTAGTGGAGGATAGAGTTGGAGATCATTATTTGCCTGCTGTTATTATTTATTCGCCTTTTATCAACTTAGCTTTAGCCTCTAGTATTTGTTCATCACTCTTTGTTCTTACGAGAAACCACTTTATATCTTTAGAGTATGGGTCGCCTATTGTAAAATGTGTTCTTTTAGGTGTGATTTGATCAGCACTTTCGCCATACTTTTGCACCTCGACTAATTCATTCTTTATAAAATTCCACCCTTTTTTGAATGCGATATCAGCAGTCATTTCCCATTCAAGGTTAGGATCTTTAAAAGATTTGCGGATGCATGTGTCCTTATAAAGAAGGTCCCTGTCTATATACATCCAGTAGTACTTGCTGCCTATGATTTTGTTGAAGTTTTCTTTGTTCAACATTCTCTCGTCGGTTATGATGGATACATAGGCAGAGGAGAGATCATGTTTTCTTACGTACATAGGCGGATACATCTGAGAGTAAACATCATCGTAGGGTGTTTCAAAGAGTGCTTCTCCCATCCTGCTATACTCGCCTTTGTTCTTGCATCTTGACATCATAAATTGACTTTGAAGACTTGACTCCATATGGTTTCTGCCTAGAGCTCTGATGTCATATTCTGGCATATTGAAATGAATGTTTCCTTCGCTATCGATTCGTCCTAAGGTGATTTGATCACCACCTTTTTGCCATTGCACAAGTTCAAAACCTTCATTAGCATAATCTAGCTCACCTTCAAACTGATTTTCGATTGTAGGCGATGAGGCTACTTTTTGTATTTCCTGAGTCTTACACGATAGAAGTAGAGTGGCTGTAAGAAGTAGTAATGTTTTGGTTCTCATGTAATTGTTTTTTAATTTTTTGATTAATGGTGACGGATGTATAATGATATCCCGAGGACGACCGTAGGAAGCATGATCGTGATCAGCACCCATGTAAAAGCGGTAACTATCTTAGACGAAATCAAACAAAAAACAAAATGTCTAAAAAAGTTACCACTGATGATCCTAAGTTATTCATAGGGATTGATATACACAAGAGAAGTTGGACAATTCAGACAGCTACGGATATTTGCTATGGCGAGTCATTTACAAGTCCACCTGGATCAGAAGGACTATATGAATGGGTAGAGTCAAGATATAAAGGACATGAAGTGTTCTGTGCCTATGAAGCATGTAAGCGTGTCGCTCTTTTTATTATACTTGAAGTTCTCCTTTCTAAGATGAG
>CAZRXJ010000390.1:0-3124 GCA_964604025.1 uncultured Saprospiraceae bacterium
CAAGTTACAATCCATGGGATCAACGTATATGTCTTGTGCCTAATTCTGATTTGTTTACAGTTTTAAAAGAAGGAAAAGCGGAGGTAGTTACGGCCCATATAAAATCGTTTACAGAAAGTGGTATACAATTAGAAACCGGGACGCATATTGATGCAGATATCATTATCACAGCTACTGGATTAAAGATGATGCAGATGGGTGGAGCTGAGTATTTCATAGATGATGAAAAGGTAGATTTTTCAGAAACGATATCTTATAAGAGCGTTATGTTTAGCGGATTGCCTAATCTCTCTTTGGCTTTTGGATATACCAATGCATCATGGACATTGAAGTGTGACTTGACCAACCAATATGTGTGTCGTATGCTCAATTTTATGGATAAGAACGGATATAAGAGTTGTACGCCTACACTTAAAGATACGGATATGGAGTTAGTCCCATTCGTTGATTTTACTTCAGGATATATACAACGATATATAGATGAACTTCCAAAGGCAGGTACAAGAGCACCATGGAAGTCAAAGCATAATTATATATATGACCGTATGACCATCAACAGAACAAAGTTGAATGATGAATGTATGGAGTTTGCATAGTTTTTTATATTATCAGGGGATAGACTGCATTTCAAAATTAGAATCATGATACGAAAAGTTCAATAACTTATAATGCTTTCTACAAGTCTGCCAGTTTTGTCTTTTGGGCAGATATTTAATTTCACCCAAAAGGGTGATTGGATATTATATAGAGTATCTTGATCTTTACATCATGCAATTAATCAAAGAAGTGGAAAAGATAATAGAAAACAAAAATGACCGCCCTGCTGTCATCTCTATGATAGAAGACGTCGTAGATATCCGGGAGAACGTCTCGAAATTCATTGAGCTACATGATGAATTTGAGTTATCAGAAACTTTTGGTTCTATTGAGTCTTTTCTTCAGTACAGCGAAGTTCATCCTGGTTATAGATGCGATATTCTACTTTTAGATATTGGACTTCCAGGGTTGAGTGGCATAGAAGGTATACCTCTTATAATAGATAAAATAAAAGATATAGACATTGTCATGCTCACTACCTATGAAGAAGAAGATATAATCTTACAATCCATCTGTGCAGGAGCATGTTCTTATATCTCTAAGAAGTCATCGCTGACGCAAATAGTAGACGCGATCAGAATAGTCAAAATGGGAGGATCCTACATGTCCCCTTCTATAGCTCGGGAGATAGTGAGCTATCTAAAAGTAGGCCAACCCGCTGTAGTAGAAGAGAACTCACTCACCGACCGCCAAAACGAAATCCTTAAAGCATTGGCTGAAGGAAAAACTTACAAGGTGATATCAAAAGAACTATTTATTTCAGTGGAAACGGTTAGGTCTCACATTAAGAAGTTATATAAACACCTTCAAGTGAAGAATAAAGCTGAAGCCATTGCTATGTATCTTCAAGGTAAGGTAAAATAAGAAGCTAGCTATCTCTAAATCGAACCTTAATCAATCATTCGACTCCTTCAATCATAGCGATTATCTTAGCTTTATCAGAAAGAGGATACCAATGGACATTGGCTCACTTGAAAGAGTCATTCTAATCATTTTAGCACTTGTCATTTTTATAAGACAAGATTTGATCGCTCAAGATCAAAAAGAACTGCGGTTTGGATCTATAACCACAGAAGACGGTCTGTCACATAGCACAGTTAATAGCATAGCACAAGATACTTTCGGTTTCTTATGGTTAGGAACTATGGATGGCTTGAATAGATATGATGGTAATCTGATAGAGATCTTTAAAAATGAAAAAGATGATCCTTCATCAATAAATGACAATACCGTCTGGGAAATTTTTGTTTCTTCAAAAAATGAAATTTGGTTAGGGACTCAAAGTGGAATCTGTATATACAGCTATGAGAGTGGGCAATTCTCCAATATCACTTTATCCGAAAAGGAAAATAGCGCTAACGGTGTAAGACGAATAATTGAAGACGAGGATGGTATCATCTGGGCTATAACCCAATCGGAAGGTTTGGTTAAGATTGTCGGAAATATTAAGACTGGATATAGTGCTTTAGCCATTCAGAACACCGAAATAAATGAGGACATAAAAATTTCTCAAGGACACAGTGGTATTGCCCTTGACCCCACAAGAAGTCATACTATTTGGATAGCACATTTAAAAAACTTGTTGAGCGTCGATACTAAGACCAATAAAATGACATTTTGGAATAACCTATTAGAAAGTTCGAATGGCGAATTGGGTTTTTATAATTCTCCTTATGTCGACAGTGAAGGAATTGTATGGGTTTTGTCTAGTGATAAGGGTATGTATCGAGTTGATATAGAAGAGCGGACTGTAAAGCAATATCGCCATTCTGCAAAACTGACTAAATCTATAAGTGGTGATGGATTGTTTCGAATGATAGAAGATAGTGATCAGAATCTCTGGATATCATCTTTGGGTACTGGCCTGAACGTAATGAGGGATCGCAACAAAGATGAATTTGATGTTTATAAGATGGATCCATCTAAATCAAATTCACTTCAGAGTAACAACATAGTGGATCTTTTTGAAGACAGAAAAGGTACGATTTGGTTTGGCACGCATGGTGGAGGCGCTCAGTACTTTACTCAAGAGAAAGACCCATTCTCTTTGTATAAGTTCGATAAAGGTAGCGACGTATCTATCCCATCTAATAACATCACATCTGTCTTTGAAGACAGTAGGGGCAACTCTTGGATTGGCACACGTCAGGAAGGTATTACCAAAGCTCAGTTCAATGCTAGCAAGTCCAAAATTAATTCGATTGAGATATTCAATGCTCAAAACCCAAAGTCTGCGCATATTCAAAACAAAGCTGCTGTTTCTTTTTTTGAAGACAAAGAACTAGGACTGATCATAGGCATCCGTCTTGGCGGTATCCAAGTCTATGATTATAAAAGTGAGTCATTTAGATCTTATTTTTACCAAGCCGATGACCTCGATGCCATAAAGTCATTCCACGTAAATGACATTGAGATAACTCAAGATGGAGATCTCTTTCTTGGAACTTTTAATGGTGTATACTTATGGGATAGATCAGCCCAACAACTGATTAATTATAATGATAGCCATCCTTCGCTGTCAAGGTTT
>CAZRXJ010000391.1:0-3122 GCA_964604025.1 uncultured Saprospiraceae bacterium
ATCAAGTCATATTCATAAAACCAAGCGAATTGCTGAATCCAAAGGAGTTGTTTATAAAAAATTATATGTTGATGAAGACTTACAAGTGACCTTAAGAGAATTTATAACATATTATAATAAGCTTTCTATATCTTGAGCTTTTTATATCCATATGCTCTTTGGGGGTTAGCAGGATTGTCACTTCCTCTGATTATTCATCTTTTG
Organism: uncultured Saprospiraceae bacterium; assembly: GCA_964604025.1. Taxonomy (GTDB): domain Bacteria; phylum Bacteroidota; class Bacteroidia; order Chitinophagales; family Saprospiraceae; genus JAJRXG01. The sequence goes on from CAZRXJ010000391.1 coordinate 205, forward strand.
AGTAAGCGCGAACGATCTATTATTCACTTTGGGAGTATAAAGTTTTTAAAATCATCTGATACTGAATCTGCCCGATCTCTGGGGTTGTCACAATACATTCTTCTTTTTTTGCGATTGCTGATATTAGGTCTTATATGTCTGCTGATGGCCCAACCTTTAATCTCAGATAGAGAAGAAAAAATATCTTACTGGATTGAGAAAGATATTATTGATGATGATCATCATCAAGATTTACTACAAAAGATTGATGAGTCTTCGGAGAAATATAAGTTCAGTTTTAGTCAAGGTGAAGAGGAAGATTGCCATTACTTTTCTTCTGCATGGCAATTGATTGATGTACTCAATAGTGAGTCAGATAGTATCGTCGTTTATTCCTATAGTTACCTCAAACATTTTATAGGAAGACAAGTTCCTCTGAGGAAAAAATTGAATTGGCAAGTGTTGCCTAAAAGGACTTTGAATAGGACAGAATCATTAGCATACAATAATGGATTGTCGACTAATTGGAAAGTACAATCAGAACGTGACAAAACAAAAGTATTCTATACTTCAGTTGAAACTGACAATAGAGATCTAGAAGATAAGTTCTTGACTTTGTCATTTAGTTCAAATGTGGCATTGTCAACTTCTATCCTGAAAGAGCTAATTGATATATCCGAGGAGTATCTAAAATATTCGATTAAATGGGTCAATGATAATTCTCAAGTTTCAATATTAGAAACTAATAAGATCAGTGAATTTCCAAGGAATGGAATAATCTGGATTCCTTCTGACAGCGAGTTGGATGTTAAGTATATGAATAGCAATTGTCTTTTAATCGAAGGTGCTATCACTAAGCGAACGATATTACAATCAAATCTCCCAGTTGTCTTAGCTGCCCACCTTAACAAGGTATATACTGAGATCTCTAGCTTGGATTTTAGAACTTATAATCCTGAAGAATTAAAACATAATGTTACAACAGAAATAGCAAAGCAGGACATAAGACGCCATCCGCTAAGCGTTGGGTGGTGGATGCTTGTCGTTCCAATATTTTTATTAGAAAGAGTTGTTTATCATAGATCTCCACAATTATAAATGAAAGCAAGAGATCCATACAACTTATTGAACCTTTGGAAAAGAAGGCATAGGGCTACATCGATAGTTTTGATGTCATTGTTTGCTCTCGTATTGATGGGGTCATTTTGGCTAAATATATTGAATTTTACTACAGCGATTATAACAAGTATCATAGGTGCACTTAGTCTTTTTTGGTTGAACAAAAGGAGTCTACCTGAAATTGATGACTCAGTTCAACTGGCTCATGACCAAAATGTGAATTTGGAATATAGCTCACAATTACTCTCTCCCAATATAGATGAGTCGGAGTTGACAACATTAGCGCTTTTACAAAAAGAACGAGTGCAAAAAATGTTTTCTTCTTTTTCATATGAATTACCACTGAATAAGAGATTGATTTTATTGTCCCTAATTCTTCTGACCGCTATATATGCTAGCGGCTGGTCTATTCAATCCTTGATGGATCAGGATGAGCTTGTAGACATTAATAAGGGCACAATATCAGATGATAGTAAAGATACTGCGCAGCTTATAGGTGCAGACAGTTCTTTTATAAGTGGTTTAAGTGTAATTGTTCAACCTCCAGCTTATACTTCATTGGCCAGAAGACAAATAGCAGGACCATCTCTTGAAGTCCCGGAGGGATCTAAAGTTAAGTGGAATATTAAGGTTAACAGAGATGTCAATCAGCTCTTTATGATCTTTAGCGAAGGTGACACTATTGATATCAATAATAAGTCATATAGCAGAGGATTTGTGCAATCAGATTATTATCAATATGGATTCTATGATGAAGCGAAAGACTATTTTTCAGATTATCACTCTATAAGAGTTATACCTGATGAAAAAGCTCAAGTTGCGATATTGGGAATAGAAGAATATGTAAGACTTGATTATCAGGAAGATTATAAGATTTCGTTTGATATTCTAATTGAAGATGATTATGGCATATCTGATGCTTATATCTCAGCCACAGTTGCTAAAGGGTCAGGTGAGTCTGTAAAGTTTAGAGAAAAGAAGTTTGAATTAAAAAACCTCAAACTTGGAAGTGCTATATACAAAGGAAGTTTTGCTTTTAGTACTTCTGAATTTAAAATGGAACCGGGAGACGAACTTTTCTTTTATGTCAATGCTAAAGACAACTATCCATACAGTGATCGTTGGTCTAAGTCTGTTACTCACTTTGTTGCTATAAACGATACTACGACTTATGAATATGCAGAAGATGCTGGTATGCAAGTTGATTTTATGCCCGATTTTTTTAGAAGTCAAAGACAAATTATAATTGATACAAAACAACTTATGTCAGAACGACCTTCGATGCATCAGGATACTTTTAGACAAAGAAGCAATGCATTAGGGTTTGATCAAAAATTGTTAAGATTAAAATACGGCCAATTTTTAGGAGAGGAGGATGAAAGCGGTATCGATATTAATAACGAACTAGATATTGAAGAAGAACATGATCATGAAGATCATAATCATGAAGAAGGAGGGGCAAGTGAAGCTCTTGAAGGTGCGAGAGATTTGTTAAATCAGTTTATGCATGATCACGATCATGAAGAAGAGGCAGGAGAATTGTTGTCTACAAAAGGAACACAAAAAAGAGAAGATGCTAGCCGACCAACCTGGGTTGAAGAACTGTCGCACAACCATGATGATTCTGAAGTATCGACATTTCACAATGTATCTGTAAAGTCAAAATTAAGAGCTGCCCTTTCTGTAATGTGGGATGCAGAATTACATTTGCGACTATACGATCCTGAAACCTCTTTGCCATATCAATATGAAAGCTTAGAATTGTTACAAGAAGTTAAAAATCATGCAAGAATATATGTTCATCGTATAGGATTCGATCC
>CAZRXJ010000392.1:0-3118 GCA_964604025.1 uncultured Saprospiraceae bacterium
CCTCGTCACTCTTTGCTTTTCTTGTAACGTTGTCTCAAACGGGACGCGCGAGATAACTTAATTGCATAATTGTGTATCGGAAGATGTATTTACAAAAGTGGATATAACGTCTTAGACGTATGGCTGGAGAGAGATTACAAGCTACTTTAATTGAAACTCAATTACGACGTTACCGCACTCTTTGGGATTAGAAGACTCTGAGAATAAGTACTGCATAGCACCTTTCTCAGCAAGTCCGATGAGATAAGAATCGCTGGTAGTACTGCCCATCATAGTGTACTTAGATGACAACACTTTACCATCTGAGCCAACACAGATTTTGACGACTACTCTACCTTTCTTTTGAGATTTGTCGGTGATAGAAGGAGATCTAAGCACTTTTCTGTTACCCAATACACCTTGGATATTCTTGTTCTTACTACTTGAAGATGAAGCACCGGTTGTTACACCAGATACTTCTTCCTCCGTCTCGGGCTGATTATTGTCAGCTGCAGTTTTATTTTTTGCTTTGGATAAGAGCGAAGCAAAGTGAGAACGTTTCTGTTTCTTTTGTTTCTCTCTTTCTGCCTTAGCTAATTCTTCTGGTGTAGGTTGAGGATCCTTATGAGGAATTGCCTTTTTAACAACACTTGACTTTTCATCCAAGACCCTAGATGATTCTGCATTTGGTTTTTGGGATGTACGCAGGGTTTTCTTCTGGATCTTAGTTGCTTTAGCTACAACATTTTGAGCCTTCTGGGGGGAAGGCTTTGTTGAGCGTTGCTTCTTAGCTTTTTGAGCTGGACGCTTTGTCTCCTTCACTTCTTCCTTAATCGATTCTTGCTGACTAAAGTCAACCATGATTACTTGCTTCACTTCTTGTTCAGGTTTATTCTTTATCGTCGTAAATGACAACCCCAACAATAGAAGTAGTAAGATTAAGTGTGTCGCTATGCTAAAAAGATAATTCCTCATGATAGATCATGCATTTATACCGAGAAAACTACACTTTAACACGTAGCTTTCATATTACGATTAATCATAATACAAAATGCATGCCAACGGAGACTACTTGCCCTATATCGGAAATATTGTAATGATCTATTACACAAGATATCGCTTAGCAAATCCCTCTTTAAAAGTCCTTCCTACCGGCAAAGTCACTTCGCTGAGGAAGACTTGACCACCAGTGACTTTAGAGATCGCCTGTATGTTAACTATATAGGATTTGTGTATTTGACAGAACTGATCCTCAGGCAAGATCTCCAACCAGTATCTCAATGGATGAGCCACAAGGTGCTTTTTATCTTTGAGATAGACCATCGTATAATCCCCATCAGAATTGATATAGTCGATCTGATCTAGATAAATGTTGAGGTATTCGCCACCTGATTTTATGAATATGTTTTTTGTCGATTTTGATGATCCCTCTGACGATGATAATGTTGCGTTAGACTCAGATACTACCTTTTCAGATCTCAACATCGCAGTTGCTTTTGTGACGGCCTTGATGAATCGCTCAAAGGAAAATGGCTTTAACAGATAATCGACCACATCGAGCTCATAACCTTCGATTGCATATTCTGAAAATGCTGTTGTTAATATGACCTTTGGGCGAGATTGCAGATTAGACAACTTAAGAAACTCGATACCTGACAACTTGGGTAGATGGATATCCAAGAAGATAATGTCTACAGATTCTGACTTCATAAACTCCAACGCTTTTATAGCATCAGAGTATACTGCCAGAAGTTGAAGGTTACCCAGATCAGCAATATACTTTTCCAGCACTCTCTGCGCTGGGGGCTGGTCTTCTACGATGATACAAGTCCCATCCATGAATCTATGATACAATATTTATCGCAAGATTGATCTTAAACAAGTCATCAGTCTCCTCGACCAAGAGTTTATGTCTATCTGGATAAAGTAAGTTCAATCGTGTTTTGACATTAGCAAGACCGATGCCCTGAGTCAATTTTTCTGTATTGGAAGACTTGGTATGTGTATTCTGACATAAGAGATGAAGCATATCATCTTTAAGTTGCAAGTCGATATCGATCTTAATCTTATCACTCTGACTCGACGTACTATGTTTAAAACAATTTTCTATAAAGACAATCAGTATAAGTGGAGCGATCATAGCTCCTTGAAAGTTATCACTTGATGTAAATGATATGTCTCCTCTATCCTCGATCTGCAAACTCTGCAACTTGGTGAAGTCTCTCAAGTACTTAACTTCTTTCTCTAATGATACATACGACTCTCTACAATCATAAAGCATGTATCTTAATAAAGAGGAAAGTTCCAAGATAATACTCGGCGTTTTATCAGATTTTTCGAGCGCATATGAATACAGATTATTCAGACTATTGAATAGAAAGTGTGGATTGATCTGAGACTTTAAGAATTGTAATTGACTATCATTGATGGCCTCTTTTAAAAGTGACAGTTCACGCTCTTTGCGCTGAGCATCCCAAGCAAACTTGAATCCCACAAATAGCATAATCATAGGTAACATCCGGATAAAATTGAAGAACACACCTGTAAATCTTGAACCTCGAGTATCCGGGAAAAAGATCTTCTCTAAGACTAACTCCTCTATCAATACACATCCTATAATGACAATGATCGTACCTAGCGCAAACTGAGTATACTTTCCTTTGTAATAATACTTGGGTAGCAGGGCATAGTTTATAATTATCGCAGCTAATAGATAATTAGCGATAAATGCAAGTCGATTCCAATGGATATCGTGTCCTTCCCTACTCAGAGAAGTGCCCAGGAAGAATGCAATAGCGAGAAGGATCAGTATAACTATCTCTATCCAGAGCTTATTGCTGATCGGATTCTTAAGGTCTTGGACACTGTTCATCAATCCAAATATAACACTGTAGGAAGATCAACATAAAGTAATATCTATCAATACCTAAAGACAGAGGTTCAACTGCTGATAGAAGAGGCTATATGTCAATCTATACATAGAACGGTTAGAATGCGTTGTTCACAGAAATATCCTCCTCGAAGCCCAACATAGCTTCTATTTTGTGGTTATATAGCACATACTCATTAAAATATGACGAATATTTTACCCCATTGTTCAAGGCTTTGTTTGATTGTAGCAGCGTTGCTTCTTACCATA
>CAZRXJ010000393.1:0-3101 GCA_964604025.1 uncultured Saprospiraceae bacterium
GATCAAAGTTGATGGTAGCAGCTCCGATACCAATTTCATTTTTTATAAGTTTATCAACAGACTTTCTGTCCAGCAGATTGTTCATTCGTAATGTCAACTCTTCTAATTCAAAGGGTTTAGGAAGATAGTCGTCAGCGCCGGATTTTAATCCCTTGATTCTGTCTGATGATTGGCCAAGTGCAGACAGCATCAGTATAGGTATGTCATGACGGATGTGTTTTATGCTTCTGCATATGTCAATCCCGCTGCCATCAGGAAGCATAACATCAAGCAATATGATATCTATGTGCCGAGACCTTACAACTTCTAATGCATCTTTTCCAAGATCACAGACTACCGTCTCATAACCATCAATTGATAGGTTGATTTCCAACAATTCGGCTATATGTTGTTCATCTTCAACGATGAGCGCAGTAAGTTGCTTACCTGTCATCTGGTAGATTAATTATAAAATGATTAAAGCCGCTGTTGCTTTTTACATCTATATACCCTCGATGTGCTTCTACAATTTCTTTAGCAATGTACAGGCCTATTCCTGTACCTTCTTTTTCTCTAATCGCACTCTTTTTTACTCTATAGAATTTTTCAAATATTCTAACTTGATCTTTGATATCAATCGGTATTCCTTGATTGGATATGTCAATTTTGATATGATGACTATTTTCTGCAAGTTCAACCATAATTGGTTTATTATTGACTGTATATTTTATTGCATTGTCTATAACATTAACAATAGCTTGTTTTAGATGTTGCTCATCTGCTTTCAAATTGAAGTTTTGACCTTTCGTCTGAAGTTCGATAAGCTGATCAGGATATTCTGTATGATATTGATTGATCAGTTTTCTTAATAATTTAGAGAGTTCGATGTCTGATAAGTACAACTCAAGAACTTTGTCTTCTATATTAGCTGAGAGCAATATATTTTGAACAAGTTTTTCTAATCTGTTGGTGTCATTAATAGCAGAATGTAAAAACTTACTTTCTTTTTCAGCTGGAAGATCGGGTCTTATTAGCGTTTGCAAAGCCAGTTTAATTGCTGCGATAGGAGACTTCAATTCATGAGATACTGAAAGTAAAAAGTTACTCTGTTGATTGGCACTTTGGATCTCTCTTTTTGAACTTCGATTGATAATATAAATTCCAATCAAGAGCGATAGCACCAGCACCGCACCTTCACCCCATATCATTGTATTTTGCCTTGAGCGATCTTCTTCGTATGAAGCTATGTTTTCAACCGATTGACTGTTACTAACTTTTGTATCATAGATCTCTTGATTTTTTCTAAACAAGAGCATGCCCCACCAGATGATCCCTAAGATCATATATGAGATGACTCCGATAGATAACCAGCGTACCATGTATTAACTAAACGTATGATCTATACCTGCGCATATTATATCAGCTGCATTGTCTAAGACTCTATCGCTATGAGCGGCTGAGACAAATCCAACTTCATAACCAGACGGTCCAAGATATACTCCATGATCTAATAGATAAGCATGTAACTTTTTGAAGTGATCCATATCAGACGCATTGATCTGATCAGCTGATGAGATCCGATCTTTAGAAAATGATAACCAAAATATTGATCCGATGGTCACAACAGACATCTCATAATCTTTTTGATCGATGTGAGCACTCAATTTATTTACGAAAGTGCTTGTCTTATCCTCTAATCGGCCATAAAACCCTTCCGTAAGGCATAATTGAAGACTGGCCGAACCAGCAGCCATCGCTACAGGATTAGCACTCAATGTACCTGCTTGATATACTGGGCCATCAGGAGATACATGAGACATGATATCAGCTCTTCCGCCAAAAGCTCCAACCGGTAAGCCGCCACCTATGATCTTACCAAAGGTCAGTAGGTCTGGTTCTACGCTATAATATCCAGATGCACCTTCTAATCCGACTCTATAGCCTGAGATCACTTCATCGAAGATCAATAAAACATTATGATCATCACAAAGTTTCCGTATCCAAACAAGGAAATTCTGATCCTGGAGCAATAGCCCATTGTTAGCAGGTACTGGCTCCATGATCAGGCATGCGATACTCGAGCTATGCTCTACTAAAGTATCTTCTATGGCCTGTAGATCGTTAAGTTTAACCACCATTGTTTCATTGGCTAGTGATTCAGGAACGCCTGCGGATGATGATGTACCAAATGTCGCTAGACCAGAACCCGCTTTCACCATAAGAGAATCAACGTGTCCATGATAGCACCCTTCGAACTTGATGACTTTGTCCTTCCCTGTATACCCACGAGCCAACCTAACAGCTGACATAACAGCTTCAGTACCGGAACTCACAAATCTAACTTTCTCAAGATATCTATGATGCTCTATCATAGTTCGACCCAACTCATTGCCATGTTTGGTAGGTGCCCCAAAACTCATCCCATTTTCAAGGGTTTTGATCACAGCCTCTTTAATACTGGGATGATTATGACCATGGATAAGCGGTCCCCATGAGCAACAGAAATCAATAAATGAGTTGTCGTCCTCGTCATATAATAAAGGTCCTTTGGCATTTTTAATAAAAAGTGGTGCTCCATGAACCGATTTAAATGCTCGCACAGGAGAATTTACACCTCCTGGAAAATATTGTTTTGCCTCTTCATAAAGAGCAGTAGATTTGCTTCTTATCATGTCTGTAGTTGACTCTTTTGTATGTTTGCCTTTATCAGCAGTGCTGACTCTTAATTTTATTAATCACGAGGTTACAAATAAACGGATTTGCACGTTGATTCTCATTTATCATCCCTTCTAATCTCTTTACTTGACCATTATAGGGTTATTGAATTGAGCGGAGTAGGTATTATAAAGAGCACACAATCGGCGGCTAGTCTAACAGATAATCCCAATTCTGAATCGCGTATAGCGATACATCCTCCTCAAGTACAGACTATTTTTATAGCAGATGACAAAGTCAGTAAAAACACATTGCTGACAGCAAGAACTGAGGGATGGTTAGCGGACGAAGACTTTGAGAGATTGCTCACTTTTGTAAATGAGCTAAGTAGCAGTAAGTACAAGCGATCGGTGATAACATCTGATTATACCTTAGATAAAGGATACCTTCCTATCGTTGATCTTTCT
>CAZRXJ010000394.1:0-3100 GCA_964604025.1 uncultured Saprospiraceae bacterium
AGAAGTGTATTGGTTCTGTGGCACAGCTGGCTGATGAGATCAAGAAGGCCAATGACAAACTCGGACTCTCACAAGAGGTGCCTCAAGATCTTCATAAGCCATATATCGATGATATCACATTAGTATCGGACACAGGAGAAGAGATGAAGCGTGAGGCAGATCTCATTGATGTGTGGTTTGATTCTGGATCTATGCCCTATGCGCAATGGCACCATCCGATGGAAAACCAAGAGATATTTAAGCGCAGTTTCCCTGCTGATTTTATCAGCGAGGGTGTAGATCAGACTCGTGGGTGGTTTTACTCCTTACATGCCATTGGATCAATGGTGATGGACAGTGTAGCCTTTAAAAATGTGGTTTCTACAGGACTCGTGCTCGATAAGAATGGTGTCAAGATGTCAAAGAGGTTAGGTAATGTGGTTGACCCATTTGAAACGCTGGCTAGCTACGGTGCAGATCCAACTAGGTGGTATCTGATGACCAATGCGCAACCTTGGGACAACCTGAAGTTCGATATCTCTGGTGTTGAAGAAGTCAAGCGTAAGTTCTTCGGCACATTATACAACACTTACTCATTCTTTGCGCTTTACGCCAACATAGACAGCTTTGCTTACAGTGAAGAAAGAATACCACTTGAGGAGAGAACTGAAATCGACAGATGGGTGATATCATTACTCAACACACTTATTAAGGAAGTTGATACAGAATATGCCGATTATGAACCGACCAATGCTGGCCGAAAGATTCAGTCATTTGTTGAGGACCACCTGAGTAACTGGTATGTACGACTATGTCGTCGTCGCTTCTGGAAGGGCGAGTATACCGCTGACAAGATTGCTGCATATCAGACCTTATATGAGTGTCTTGCAACGATTTCAAAATTAATGGCGCCATTGGCACCATTCTTTGCGGATTGGATGTACAGAAATCTCAATGTAACCACCGGCAAAGAGAACCATGTCAGCGTTCATCTTGCGCTTTTAGATGAGCCCGAAACTGCAGCAATAGATAAAGAACTGGAACAGCGGATGGACTATGCACAGCGGATATCTTCACTGGTGCTATCCTTACGTAAGAAGGAACGACTCCGTGTCAGACAGCCGCTCCAGAAAGTGTTGCTTCCTATCCTCGACAATTCCTTCAAGGATCAAGTAGAGCAAGTCAAAGACTTAATACTATCAGAGGTGAATATCAAAGAGATTGAATATCTCGAAGACACGGCTGGATTCATTAAAAAGAAGATCAAACCAAACTTTAAAACGTTAGGTCGAAAGCTGGGCAAAGACATGAAATCGGCTGCTCAGGTTATCAACTCACTCAGTCAAGAGGATATAGACCAAATTGAAAAGACAGAAAGTTATGCGCTAAGCATTGGAGATGTTCAATATGATTTAACCACTGAAGATTTTCAAATTAGCGCCGACGACATTCCAGGATGGCAAGTAGCTTCGGATCGAGAGATCACGGTAGCCTTAGATATTACACTCACGGATGAACTAAAGAAAGAAGGGATCGCCAGAGAGTTGATTAATCGAATACAGAATATTCGTAAGTCTAGCGACTTTGAGGTCACTGATAGGATTAATATAGTTATGATGTCACATAGTGAAATCGCCGACTCTCTTGAGTCTTACTCAGATTATATTGCTGCAGAAGTCCTAGCTAATAGTATAAACTTACAAGAAGATCTGGAGGGAGAGTATATCGATATAACCGAGGGAATATCAACAATAATTAAGGTGGTTAAAGTTTGATTACATGATGATGTCCCAATCCTTTACACGCCCTATTGGAGCTGGGAGATTGGTCTCATCTAACATTTGGCGTATATCTATTTCAATACCTCTTGCCATAGAGGTAATTGGAACGTCATTATATAGCCCTTCGAAAGGATTCTCACTATAGTCTCCGATCATTTCCATAACCCAAAAGACCCAAGAACAAACAACAGAAAATGGAATTGCAATCCATAGCATATTCATCGATTCAAACTCATGAAAAATGTCAATCATCCCTAATGGGAGAATCAAAACAAATATGGTCGTAAAGAAAAAATTTACGGAAGCATATTGTCTAGGAAATGGGAAGTTCTTAATTCGTTCAGCCTTGCCTTGTAGTGTATACAATTCGGTTATCATTGACTGCAGTTCAAGGTGTCTAAAATGCTCAATGATACCTTCATTCCTCAGAGTCATCATATCCTTGGATTGAACACTTAGCAGGTGGGATGACTTGTTGCCTTTGGTTATGATATAATCATGATCTTCTACTGATATGTATGGTTTGAGTTGATTATAAAGGTTTTCATTAAATCCAACACCGAGCATTTCTCTCACTTCATTATCCTTGTCAGACTGGTGTTCCCAATTTTTTGATTTTCTCAACTCATATGTCAAGCAATGTAACCAGGCAACATGCCGATGCACCAGTTTCTTTCTTATTTCACTTAGCTCCTCTTCAGATTTTGGATCCTTTGTCTCTGAATTGTTGACGAAGTCTCGGATCATAACGGTAATTGATCTCGATGCATTGACCATACCTCCCCATATCTTCCTTGCTTCCCATAATCTATCATAGGAGGAATTATTCTTAAAACCCAAATAGAAGGCAACAGCAATACCAATGAGTGAAATTGGCTGCCATGGCAGATGCAACCATTCGAAGCCTATTAATTCATGTACAACTATGATCAGAGTATCATAAATCACAAAAAACATGAGTGGTCTAGAGCTCCATTTTAAAATCTGAAAAATAGTATATCTCTTTCCAACATGCATTTAATAGACTTTTTTAGTTGATAAATGATTAAATCAGAAGTTATTCTCTGATCTTCGTTGATCTTTGACGATCAACATCTCTTGATAAAATGGAGCTTTCTGCAGTTTCTTCTCGACTGCTTTAATCTTTTTATCATCTCCCTGCGCCTCTAAGATTGCGATGTGATTCTCATAATACTTCACATCGATCGGATAATACTCATAGGCTTGCTCTGCCCACATTTCTGCTTTCTGCAATAAGCGTGGATCTTCATAAAAAGCATAAAAATCACTGCTGATCTCTAACAGTTGATTAGCGATAGATTGGCTGATATTATAGATGC
>CAZRXJ010000395.1:0-3099 GCA_964604025.1 uncultured Saprospiraceae bacterium
GAATGGCTCTTTAATTTAAACAATGAACCCATTCTAGTAAAGTGTAGGAAGACAATAAAATGTGAATAATGGTTTAACTAAGATATCAAGTGCTAATATGTCTGATACAGACACCAATTCAAGATGGATCACTGTCCGAGTGCTCCACATAAAGAATGAGATCAATAGGGCAGACAATACACCAGCAGAACCAACTTTTATATTGGTCGGTATACGATTGAGATATTCACCCAGTGTCGTTGTTCTTACGAAGATGGAAATCGGAAATAGAAAAGCCAAAAACCCAATGGACATCATCACGAATGGATTTCCAAGAATCCCTGACATGAATGTAATGATGAGGATAAGACTGACAAAGATTAATGTGCGAGCACTGATCTTTAGTGTAACATTGGGTAGGCTATATTGGGGTATAGACATTGAAAATGATATAACTAAATATTAAAGATAGTTATAATATGTTTTCTAGCGAAATATTTGGCGACATACTGCTCTATATGTCTATATTCTCCTCTATCTAGCCAACCATCACGCTAAGAATTGGTCATATACCCGATAGGTTGGGTCATCTGGAGATAATTCTTCAAAGATCATCGTTTATCCAAAAGTACTTTTATACCAGACATATTATACCACATACTTTATGCGGTATAATATGTGCAGCATATTCTTAAGCGTTATCCCGTGATAGGCTCAGTATTGTTTTATGAGTAAGCACTATTAATAAAATGATACCTGACCAGTCTTGATGTCGTACATGCCACCGACGATATTGATCTGACCTTGCGCTTGCATCTCTGCTAACACTGGACTTTCATCCAATATTCTCTGTACGCTCAATGTTACATTCTTCTTAGCTACTTCATTGACAAATTCAATATTAGATGAGTTACGTTGACTTGGATCCTTAGGTTCTGTGATAGCATCGACGGCAGGCTTAATCTTTCCTAACATCGAGGTGAGATTACCCAGTTCTGCATTGTCACAGGCACCTTTGACAGCACCACAGCTTGTATGACCCAGCACTACTAACAGAGGAGTTCCAGCTAACTTACAAGCGAACTCCATACTGCCCAGTATATCAGAATTAATAAAGTTACCTGCTATTCTAACACTAAATATATCTCCGATGCCTTGATCAAATATCAACTCAGAAGATACTCTAGAGTCTATACAACTAAGCACCGTAGCAAATGGATATTGACCCGTGCTCGTGTCAGAAACTTGTTGATTTAGATTTCTATTGGCCTTTTTGCTTTCTACAAATCTGGCATTTCCTGCTTTTAGCAAATCTATAGCTGTAGATGGAGTCACAGAAGACTGACTTTCCTTAGTCTGAGTGGCTATGTTAAATTCTAATAAGTTCATTTTGTTAATTTTTATAGTTATTGAATTATGCTCTTTTTGGACCTAATTTGAAAAATGAAATATAACTTTCTGGATTAGTGACGATACCTCTTTCAGATATGATCTTAACATCGATATTTCTATTGCGCGCTTTAAGACTGAAGTCTTCAAGTATCTCAACTATATCATGGTCTAAGAATCTTGTCTTGGTTATATCAAGTTCTAAAAAGGTATTATGCGGCAATTGATCTAGCTCCTTTAAGATAGCACCTTTATTGAAGAATGTCACTTCTTCAGCTAATGTCATCTTTACTTTTTGTTGATCGCCCACTTTATCTTCCATGTGCAAGAAGTGAGAGTTTTCAAAACTCTTAATGAGAATAACGACCACCCCAACTGCTAGACCCAGTCCTATACCAATCAACAGATCCGTGAAGATGATACCCAGTACAGTTACTATAAATGGAACAAATTGTTTCCATCCTAATTCGAACATCACTTTGAACAACCCTGGCTTTGCTAACTTGAACCCAACAATCAAAAGAATCGCTGCCAATACAGACAAAGGAATCATATTGAGTAATCCAGGAATCAGTATAACTGAAAAGAGAAGTAGCATACCATGTATGATAGCAGACATCTTAGTCTTACCACCTGATTGAATATTGGCAGAACTTCTTACGATTACCTGAGTGATGGGCAGTCCACCGATCATCCCAGATATGATGTTGCCCGTTCCTTGAGCTAATAGTTCACGGTTAGTTGGTGTCACTCTTTTTCTTGGATCGAGTTTATCTGTTGCTTCAACACAAAGTAAGGTCTCTAGACTAGCCACAAGTGCTATTGTGAACCCTGTGATCCAGATCGCTGGATCTGATATCGCTGCAAAGTTTGGTAAGCTGAATTGACCTAAGAAAGAATTGAAGTCCTCAGGTATTGGTACGCTGACCAAGTGATCTTGGGCGATACCAAATGTTTCATTTCCCTTTGTAATGATATAGTAAAGTATCCCCAGACTTACCGCTACAAGAGGGCCTTGGATAATAGAAAAGATTTTGGCCTTTTTGCCCAGTACTTTATCCCATAGTAGTAATATACCTAGTCCTGCGATTGCTATAATCGTAGGGCCTATACCTATGTTATTGAGCATGACTAAGATCTCTGAGAATGTGTTCTCTCCATCAACTTGAAAAAAAGCAAAGTCTCCTTCTGGATCGGAGTCATAACCAAAGAAGTGTGGTATCTGCTTTAGTATGATGATAATACCAATACCTGTTAGCATTCCTTTTATAACTGAGGATGGAAAGTAGTAACCTATGATACCAGCTTTTAAAAAACCAAAAATCAATTGTAGCACACCACCTATGACTACTGCCAAGAGAAAGTTCTCATAACTTCCTAAGGTCCCGATAGCTGTGAGTACGATCGCTGCTAGCCCCGCGGCGGGTCCACTTACACCGATATGAGATCCGCTTAAGCTACCGACGACTACACCACCGATGATACCAGCGATCAGGCCACTAAAGAGTGGGGCTCCACTGGCCAGTGCAATACCAAGACAAAGTGGAAGTGCCACAAAAAACACTACGATACTTGCAGGAATATCACTTTTCAATTGAGAAAATATATTGTTATGGTTAGAATTCATTGTTTTTAATAATTTATATATCGCTACATGTATAACATGTATTGACGATGACCTGATAATGTTATGGTCATCCATGACTTAGAATATGTATTTATGAACGCTTG
>CAZRXJ010000396.1:0-3092 GCA_964604025.1 uncultured Saprospiraceae bacterium
GATTGTGAAATGGTTGTTCATATACATCAGGCACTCTACCGATACCCACAACTGACAATCTTTTCCCCTGCACATTATAACTAAGGTTCGCCTCTAATCCATTTTCTAGTCCTCGATAGCTCAAGAAGGCGTTAATGATATAAGGAGACTGACCTTGAAGATTTCTAGTAGGGCTGATCTCTTCGCCTGGACGGGCATTGCTCATTCTTGAATCGAACTCTCCGCCTGCTGATCTATCGATCTCCACCTTAGATTGAATAAAAGACAGATTAGTTCCTATATTAAAAGAAGAAAGACTTTCACTTAGAAATGATAAGTTCTTACGTGCTTCTAATTCTAATCCTAATACTTCTGCATCTCCAACATTACGAGGTTGAAACTGATTAGGTGTAGCCTCACTAAATGCTACCACTTCAATTGGATTAGAAAATTGCTTTAAGAAGCCACTGATGGCAAACATCTGACCACCGTTCATGAAATATTCTACTCTTGCGTCAAAGTTGTTGATCTTAGTCTCAACAAGATTAATGTTGCCGATATATGTTCTATCTGAAAATGGATCATAGATCTGTCCTATAGATGCTTCTTTGAATGAAGGTCTTGCCAATGTCTTGGTGTATGATGTTCTAATATTAATATCTTCAGTAAGACCATATATCAAGTTAACCGAAGGCAGTACATCTGTAACATCTATAATCCGCTCATTGTCAAATACTATATCTCCTAAATTGTTTTGACCTGTATATTCATGTTCGAATTTTTCAACTCTCACACCATAAACTGCCTTTAACTTGTCTGTTACTTGATGCTCATTCATCCCATATACAGACATGATACTTTGACTTGCTTCATAAGTATTAGCTGGTTCAAAATTACCAACTATAAAAGATCCTCTATCACTTCCGATTGTCCATATATTCTCTGGAGCAAGAATCTCATTAGGGTCGCCATTGATGTCAAGGAAGTTCTGCCCTCTGACGTTGATACGATAAGCAACTATCGAATAGTCTCTAATCTTCAATGTACTACCTACTCCAAATTTCAATTTGGCATCTCTGTTCCCAATCTGTACTTTTTTAGAAACATCAACTTTTCCAGAATAATTGGTTTCTTCAAGGTTTCTCCATATTCTTCTGGGTTCTGCTCCTTCACTTGGCTCTATTGATAGTTCTCCATCGTCCAGTCTAAATGGCACCACCCTTGCATCTTTGTCACTAATCCTCGAATACGTAGGAGAAAGCTTCCACTCTATATCCAATCCGCTTTCAAAGGCATGCTTACCAGAAAGTAAAACATTACCTATCGTTCTTTCTGTATACTCAGCATTGTCTCTAATTAAAGTATTGGATGTTCTTATAAAAGAGTTTTGTTCAAAAAGTCCAGCTTTTGATTGGCCATTCTGGATGGCTATTATATTGAGTTTAAACTTGTGGTTACCAAACTTTATCGCACCTCCTGCTAATCCGCTAATTAGAACATTATTAGAGCCTTGTTGTCCCTCTTGGGTTCTATCTACCTCTAATGCAAAGGGAGACTCACTATTCAAATTTTGTTTTCTAAATGTATTGAACTGCACATCCTCAAAGAAAGTAGTATTGTTTCTATAATTAAGTGCAAAATTATATCCTATTGTTGCTTTAGACTTATTGATCTGATTGCCACCAGAAAATCCAAAGTTAGTATTAGGTGAGCTCGTCTGTCTAAGCGTTCCAAGATTAGAAGTAAAAGTTCTTGTTATATCTGTTAAGAAGGAGTTGAACCTGTTAGACGCAATAGGGTCTGGTATAGCTGTTGTAGGTCTAATAGGTTGACTACGTAAACCATCATCAAAACCTAGGAAATCTGTTGAACTACCTGCTGCCGTGATGTAGTCACTTTGAAAATGCATAGAAGGATTGACAGTTAGTCCAGCTGATAGGCTAAACTTCTTCTCTTCTGGAAAATCCTTAGTTATAATATTGACAATTCCTCCAGTAAAATCTCCAGGCAAATCTGGCGTAAAAGATTTTAATATGATGATGTTATCTATCAAGTTAGTTGGAAAAATGTCCATCTGTAATGTATTGCGATCAGGATCAATGCCAGGTACATCCATACCGTTAAGTATAGACTTCGTATATCTGTCTCCCAGTCCTCGGACAAATACATACTTCCCACCTTCGACAGATACTCCTGTTACTCTTTTAATCGCAGAAGCAGCATTGCTATCTCCGATTTTCTTAAAAGTCTGAGCCGATATACCATCGAGTAATTGAGGTGCTTTCTTTTGTATCGTTAAGACGGCTGCTTCAGTATTTCTAATCTGCTTGGCTGTTACAACTACTTCTTCCAGAAGGGCTGTTTCTTCCTTCATACGTACATCCAGAGGTGTAATCTCATCTGCAGTCACAAGAACTTCATTTACAGTGAGTGAAGAATATCCTATGAAAGAAAACTCAACTGAATATGAGCCCGGTGTAAGATTAAGCACAAAAGAACCATCTAAGTCAGATGTCGTTCCTGTCTGCGTCTCGGCCACAAAGACATTGGCGAAGGGTACAGTTTCACCTGTAGCATCATCGATAATCGTCCCTCTAACTACTCCATTCTGGCTGAATACCGTAATTGAAAAAAATAATAAGACAAGAGTAAATACTTTTTTTATCACAACACTTTTTTTAAAAATTATAAAGAGCTCATCCTGACCACGTCAACAATCAGGATGGCTATTATGTATGTTATATTAATTAGAAATGGCACCTTGGGTCATAGCAAATGTCCATGAGAATACTGATGGGTCCGCTCCTACTGATGCAGAAGTGGAGATGTTATTATCTATAGCCATCTGAGTATCAAATGCTGCTTCATCTCCATTGTCTGATTTATCAGCTACAATTTCTTCAATGGTTCTGTTGCCATCCATGAGGTGGCTTGTGTTGAACTCATTGCCATGTATCTCAAGAGCACCTGCGAAGAAGTTAGCTGAAGTAGCGTCATCATCTAATTCAAAATCTGCATTACCTGGAAAATTGAAAAAGTATGAGTTCTCAATTGTACCCCTAGCTCCGTCTCTAAAATCTGCATATTCAGATGTAAAACCTTTTAACCAGCCA
>CAZRXJ010000397.1:0-3079 GCA_964604025.1 uncultured Saprospiraceae bacterium
ATCAGTATAGAAGAGGTGAGTGACTAGATGCCTTATCTTTTTAATGGTTAAAGTATCTTAAAATGTACATTTAAGAGCTATTTGCGTGATTTTAAGCCTTATGATACTGTAAAGAGAGAATTTATTTTCACTTTAGCAATTGTGAATATAGCAGATACAAGTGTTAGTAGTTCTACTGTGCTTCAGACACTTATATATTTCGATATATTTAAATATCCTCTGACGATGGAGGAGATTCATCGGTACTGTCAATCAGTGATGAGTTTGGATGATACAACTCAGATTATAAAGGAATTAGTTGATGCAGGTGAGGTATATGATCTTGATGGATATTTTTCTTTGAGAGACGATATAGAAGCTAAGAATGCACGAATTGTTGCAAATGAGTTGGCAATAAAAGCCTTATCTAAGGCGAGAGAAAATGGATTAAAGATATCTCGATTTCCATTTGTTCGATGTGTATGCGTATCTGGCTCTTTGTCCAAAAATGTTATGACAGAAGACGGGGACATAGACTACTTCATTATATCAAGTGGAGATAGGATGTGGATTAGCAAATTGCTACTAATAGCCTACAAAAAATTAATTTTACGTAATTCATCTAAATATTTCTGTCTTAACTACTTTATATCTGAGAAGGACCTTGTAATACCAGAAAAGAACCTATTTACTAGCATTGAAATTGCTACCCTGATTCCTATAGTTAATGACAAAGTATATAGTGAATTCATTCAAGCAAATGATTGGATGCTAGATCATATTCCTAATGCATGGCAAGGAGGGATGAGGAAAGCGAAAAAGATTCAATTGAACAAAAAGAAAGGTGTTGCGAGGATTGCTGAGTTTTTGTTAAGTGGGATAATTGGAAATATAATTGATGACATTGTGCTTGGCATGTATCGCTTGAGGAATAAACGCAAGTACTCAAAAGTTAATGAAGAAAGTTTCCAATTGATGTTTAGATCAACAAAGACCCAATCTAAAATCCATGCATCAGATCATCAAAATGTTATAATGACGAAGTTTCATAAAGGATGTAAGAACTATAATATCTCTTATGACTAGCCGCAACTTACTATTTGCCAATACTTATTTCTATCGATTTGATAGTAAGCAATGGAGAATGGCTCAGCCGTATCCACCCTTAGGGACAATATATGCAGCTGCTCAGATGAGAGATGAGGGATATAATGTGACATTATTTGATACTAATCTTTCGGATGACCCAAGACAAGTAAGCGACTATATTGATGAATCGCATCCAAATTATGTGATCATCTACGACGACGGATTTAACTATCTCACTAAGATGTGTTTGGGGAGGATGAAAGAAGCGGCTTTTGAGATGATAAAAATTGCAAAAGAGAAGGGATGTAAGGTTGTAATTAGTAGTTCAGATTCTACTGATCATGATCAGGATTATCTTAAGGCGGGAGCAGATTATGTTATACATGGAGAAGGGGAACAAACACTAATTGAACTAATTAAACAATTGGAGCAGGGGCTTGAGATCAGTAATGTCCAGGGTATAAGTTATCAATCTACAGATGGTTATAAAAAAAATCCTGGCCGTCCTGTAATGAAGGACCTCGATCAATTGGCCTATCCAGCTTGGGATCTTATAGATATAGCCGCTTATCGTAAAATATGGATGGAGAAACATGGCAGATTTGAGCTTAATATTGCTACGACAAGAGGGTGCCCATATAAATGCAACTGGTGTGCTAAACCGATTTATGGCAATCGATATAACTCAAGATCCCCAGAACATGTTATCAAAGAGATCCAGCACCTTAACACAGAGTATGGAGTGGATTACTTCTGGATGTGTGATGATATATTTGGATTGAAACCCAACTGGGTGCAGCGCTTTAGAGACTTAAAAAAAGAGTATGGATTGTCATTCCAATACAAGATTCAGTCAAGAGTGGATCTTATGCTTCAGGAAGATAATCTGCAAGCACTTGCTGATTCTGGATCGCATGAGATCTGGATAGGGGCGGAGAGCGGTTCTCAAAAGATATTGGATGCTATGGACAAAGGAACCAAAGTGGAACAGATATTTGAAGCCACTCGTCAGCTCAAGAAAAAAGGAATAAGGGTAGCCTTCTTTTTACAGTTTGGTTATATCGGGGAGACCATGGAAGATATTCGCAAGACAATTAGAATGGTTCTTGACCTTATGCCTGATGATATCGGCATATCCGTGTCTTATCCTTTGCCCGGCACAAAATTCTATGAACGTGTAAAATTGGACCTCATGATGAAATCCAATTGGGTAGACTCGGATGATTTGGACATGATGTTTAATAATACTTACTCGCCTTTATTTTATAAGGTGCTGCAAAGATATGTGCATGATAGATATCGTATAAAGAAGGGATGGTTGAGCATTGGTAGACTTTTTCAAAAACCATTTGAACAATTTTCGTCTAATATATTTAGCATATTGAAGATGATCTATCACATACCTCAAGCCATCTATCGTGGTATCACATTACAAAGATTAGCGGCTTCACCAGTTGTAATTGATGAGTCATTTTGATGCAGCTGCAGAAGAATATGATCGTGTTTTTTCTGATTCTTTAATTGGAAGGGCCCAACGAGATAGAGTATGGTCTTATATATCTGAAATCTTAGGCGATGAAGTTGGATTGCCAATATTAGAATTGAATTGTGGCACTGGAGTAGATGCAAT
Organism: uncultured Saprospiraceae bacterium; assembly: GCA_964604025.1. Lineage (GTDB taxonomy): Bacteria > Bacteroidota > Bacteroidia > Chitinophagales > Saprospiraceae > JAJRXG01. Next base: position 2,699 of record CAZRXJ010000397.1, read on the forward strand.
CCACTTTGCAAGTCTAGGACATCAGGTGCTTGCTACGGATGTGTCATCCAAGATGCTTGATATAGTTCAACACAAGACTAATGCTAAGGGATATCAAGGGCAGATTATAACTCAGTATCTTGATCTGTCTGATCCTTCTTTGTCGATTGTCCCCAGCCAAAGTGCGAGTCAGATTGAAAGCCCTCCATCAAAATATAAAATGATTTTTTCAGATTTTGGTGGCGTAAACTGTATCAATGAAGGTGAGTTGATAGGCTTATCATCTTTTATAAAAGATTATTTACGTCCTGATGGGCATGTTGTGTTGGTAGTTATGCCTAGATTTTGCATGATTGATATATTGTATCGATTTGTTAAACTTGACTGGAAGAACATTTATAG
>CAZRXJ010000398.1:0-3079 GCA_964604025.1 uncultured Saprospiraceae bacterium
TATAGTGAATCACAAAACGTACATCGGGCTTATCGATACCCATACCAAACGCAATTGTCGCAACTATAACATCGATCTCTTCCATTAGAAAATTATCCTGGACTCTTGATCTTGTCTTGGCATCCAGTCCTGCATGATATGGTGCAGCCTTAATACCATTGACTTGGAGTACTTCTGCTATTTCTTCAGTTGACTTTCTTGATTGAACATATATAATACCAGATTCGTCCGGTTGCTTTTTTATAATTTGAACAATCTCTCTTATCGTTTGATCTTTATTAATCTTCGGTCTTACTTCATAGTATAGATTAGCCCTATTAAATGAAGAAACAAACACATTTTGATTTGACATTGCTAAATTTTTAGCAATGTCAGATTTGACTTTGGGGGTTGCCGTTGCAGTAAGAGCGATCACAGGTATCTTATCATTAATCCCATGTATCATCTCTCTTATTCTTCTATATTCTGGTCTAAAGTCATGACCCCACTCAGAGATACAATGAGCTTCATCAACAGCGACAAATGAAACAGCTACACTTTTGAAAAAACTTATATTCTCCTCTTTAGTAAGCGTTTCTGGCGCAACAAACAAAAGTTTCGTTTCGCCGTCTACAATGTCCTGTTTTACCTCACGCACTTGGGTTTTACTCAATGAACTATTGAGAAAATGTGCAACTTTATCTTTTCCACTATAACTACGGATAGAATCCACTTGGTTCTTCATCAATGCAATCAATGGGGAGATAATTATTGCAGTTCCTTCTGAAAGTATAGCGGGTAATTGATAGCACAAGGACTTACCACCACCTGTAGGCATAATCACTAATGTATCATGACCAGTAAGGATACTTTGGACAATCTCCTCTTGGCGGTCTTTAAAAGAATCAAAGCCAAAATATTTGTTGAGTGCCTTATGAAGATCACTCGAAGAATAGCTCATTTTAAAATCTTGTTATACTTACTTAGATCAAATCTCTCGAGCTTTCATAGTGACTCAGCAAGACTCGGTTTAATAGCAGCACGTACGAATGTAGTATTGCTTCTAAGATACTCAATAATATGAAGAAATGTGATTTTAATAATTATAATCTTCTTGTTCAAAGATGATGATTGAAAGAAGAACTCTTTTTTTAAAAAGTTGACGAAAATACTAATTAATTCAGTTATGGGCAACTAAAAAAGTGGCATAAATAGTGTCGCGAATGTTACCTTACACACTCCTATACTCTGAGATATACAGAGTACAACTGGGCATTTTACCCAAGATACTCAGAAGATAAAAATCAACTATAGTTTAGTATTTTCTTATCCTGAAAGTCTACTGACTTATAAAGCATCTAAGCTTCGAACGCCACTTCAAATTTCGGATGAAAAGTTGTTGCATCAGCTTGTACTAGATACGGTTTCCAATCTTGAGGGCAACTTGTAACCGAGAGTAGAGAGCTTCTGGTTATATAAGGGTATATCTCATCATAGCGCAGGCTTTGATTCATCTCAATTCTTCTATTTACATGTGATCTATTGATCATATGGATCTCTTTCATTCCAGATGCAGCAAGAAGCTCAACAAAACTAGCAACTGTCTCTTTGTGAAACTCCGCTACCCTTACTTTTTTATCTTTAACAACAAGCCCTCTCATCAGGTGTGGATCATTGGTCGTAACGCCAACTGGGCATGTGTTTTTATTACACTCTAATGCCTGAATACAACCCATAGCCATCATCATAGCACGTGCACTATAACATATATCTGCACCTAGTGCCATAGCCCTAAACATATCAAAACCCGTAACTACTTTCCCTGCCGCTATTAAGGTTATGTCTTTTTTCAGATCAAACCCGACTAAAGCGTCATAAGCAAAAGCCAATCCTTCTCTAAGTGGCATACCTACTGAATTACTAAATTCTAAAGGCGCAGCTCCAGTACCGCCTTCACCACCATCGACGGATATAAAATCTGGTTTTATTCCTGTCTGAACGATGGCTTTACAGATAGCTAAAAACTCTGATCTAGAACCAATACATAGTTTAAATCCAATTGGTTTTCCACCAGAAAGGTCTCTCAATTGTTTGATAAATTGTACAAGACCTAAAGGTGTATTAAAAGCTTTGTGATAAGGCGGAGATAAGACATCTTGGCCCATTGGGACATTACGGATACGCGATATCTCTTCAGTTACTTTTTTAGCTGGAAGAATCCCTCCATGCCCGGGCTTAGCACCTTGTGACAGCTTTAATTCTATCATTTTAACGTTGTCTGCTGCTGCTCTTTCTGCAAATAACTCAGGTGAGAAGTTACCATCTTCAGCACGAGATCCGAAATATCCAGTTCCTATCTGGTATATTAAGTCTCCACCAAGTTTGTTGTGATAATCCGAGATCCCGCCTTCGCCAGTATTATGAGCAAAGTTGCCTATAGCAGCACCACCGTTTAGTGCCATAATAGCATTCTGACTCAATGATCCATAACTCATAGCAGAGATATTGAGTATACTACAACTATAAGGTTGAGTACATTCTGGTCCTCCAACTGTAAATCTTGGTTCATCTTCTATGTCATGATGGCTTAAAGCAGCGATACTATGATTCATCCATTCATAACCATTCTCATAGACATTCATCTGAGTACCAAATGGCGAAGTGTCCAGCACATTCTTAGCACGTTGATATACAATAGATCGGAATATTCTAGAAAAGGGCCTACCATCAGTATCTGGCTCTACGAAGTATTGATATATCTTGGGATGCAACCAGTCAGACAGATATCTAAAATGCCCTACGATTGGGAAATTACGTCGTATACTTTGGCTTGATTGAGTATAATCCGTTATTGCAACAATCAACAAAAATCCAAAAACAACAACTAAAATCCAAAATCCTTTAGCCACAAAAAGAGCCGATAGAATGGAGCCAATTAACACAGCCAGCAGCACTATAAAAATCATATTTTCTAATCACTTTTCTCTAAGATAAAAAGATTCATGTATTTAGATTATATCTTTATGAGCCTATTATTTTCAAGTAAGATAAGGGACTGAGTTTTGTTAATTAAAGAGCAAAAAGTTAAGTATGAAGAGAC
>CAZRXJ010000399.1:0-3076 GCA_964604025.1 uncultured Saprospiraceae bacterium
AATTGCAGCATATATCCTAAAGAACATATTTGCCAACATATAACGGCTACCATCATAAAGCTCAGAAAAAAGCTTGAAAAAGAAAAACAAGAAAAAAAGAATAGAACAACCACCAGAAAAAGATATACCACTTTTGATCTTTCTCAATTCATAGAAAAGTTATCTCACGAAGACTTAAAAACATTTGTTCTATCCAAAGCAAAAAGTGATAAATCATTCAGGTTATTATTACAAGCCAGATTTATCGAAAAGATATCTACCAAGCAACTATCTCCATTCATCGAATCCACGTTTCCTGTATTGACAAAGGCAAATGAAAAGATTCCTGCCAGTAAGCTCAAAGCCTTCATAGATATTACAGAAGAGTTAATTAATCATTTTAAAAATCTTATCGCACAAAGTGATCTTATTGAAGCATATGAGTTTGCCTTTTTACTCTTAAAAAAATCATTCTATATAAAGTTTCATCTCAAAACAGATAACGCTCGATTTTACAAACTGCATAAAACCTTGCTCAACAACTATGCGGAAGTCTACAAGTTGATAGAGGCTCCAGAATACAAAGAAGGCATTAACAAACAGCTCGCTGAGTTACTTAGCACTTCCTACATATCAGCATCACTAAAAGAAGAGAAAGATCTCTGGATGCTATATTACTTGTCTGACCATAGTGGCGACAAACTTGAAAAAATGATTTCTTCATACTTAGATAGAAATGTAGATGGAGATTACAATTCTTATTACTTTATAAAAATGCTGGAGTTGATCATCTCTGATTCTCAATCAAACAGAATTGAAATCATCAAGGTCAAAGACATGCAAGAATGTTATCGCATCATCCAATACTTGGTATCCTATAGTGACTATCAGGCATGTCAAGAAGTTATGAATCTATTCTATTCTTCCAAGATTCTTAATCACCCTTTGGCAAAGGTGATCATCGAAAATATTACAGTATCCGGAGGGAACAAAAAAGCACTTATAGATCAATCCATAACTTATTATATCAAGTATAAAGATCCCACTTTTTTACAGTTCATAAAAAACAACAGTGACAACTGGAAAAAAAATAGATCTGTTGTAATCAATGAAATCAAAAAGCACGATAGTGACTATCTTCTGATTTCTTTTTTCTTAGAATGTGATGAAACGGAAGATGCCATCACTCAACTAAGAATGCAACTATCATGGCCACTTCTACGTCGATTTGATACAATTCTTGCAGAAAGAGCACCTGAAGAATGTCAGGAATTGTTTTATTTGGTTTTAGAAGGATATATCACAGATCACTTTGGAGCTCATGCACAAGACTTTACTAGAGAGGTTCTGAATCGCATAGTTACCATGGGACACAAAAAATGGACTGTTGATTTAAAATCAAAGTTGGCTGAACAATTTCCAGATAGAAGAGCACTATATCTATAAGTAAATCATGCAACGTCCACCCTATAAATTAGAAAAGTCACGAATAAATTAATCATAGACATTACTATTATACTCTTACAATAATTATGAGCAGTACCATCAATGTAAAAGCATGCATATTTGACCTAGATGGAGTCATAGTAGATACAGCTAAGTATCACTATCAAGCATGGCAAAAGATCGCCGATTTTCTAGATATTCCATTTGATGAAGAAGAAAATGAAAAAATGAAGGGCATCAGTAGAATGGCTTCATTAGAGAAGTTATTGACTCTAGGTAATAAAAGTTATAGCGACGAACAAAAACAACAATATTGTACCACAAAGAACAATTGGTATCTGGAACTGGTAAGCGACATGAACCAATCTGAGATCTTACCTGGCATTGTGTCTTTTATAAAACATTTGAAAGATATTGGAATTAAAATAGGATTGGGATCGGCTAGTAAAAATGCAAGACACATACTAGACCTTGTAGATCTTACTAAAGCATTTGATATAATTGTAGATGGCAATGATGTCATCAAGAGCAAGCCAGACCCGGAAGTTTTTCTAAAAGGCGCAGATCTTCTTTCAACCACTCCACACGAGATTATTGTATTTGAAGATAGTGCGAAAGGTATTGATGCAGCTTTATCAGGAGGTTTCATGACAGTCGGGATAGGTGATTCAATTCATCTAGGTCATGCTGATATAGTAGTTGACAATCTTGTGAATATAGCCCTATCAGATCTTACAGAACAATTAAAATAATTAAGTCAAACTAATAAGCAAACTCTGATCTTGAATTAATTATGAAACAGTACATCTCACCAGATCCTTGGAAGATTGTTGAAGACAACTTTGATCCAGAGCTACATCAGATCAGCGAAAGTCTTATGAGCATCGGAAATGGTCGCATGGGCCAAAGAGCTAATAACCCGGAGTCATATAGTCGTGAGAGCCTAAAGGGGTCTTATATAGCTGGCGTATACTATCCTGACAAAACCCGTGTAGGCTGGTGGAAGAATGGATACCCTGAGTATTTTGCAAAAGTATTGAATGCTGTTGATTGGATTAAAAAAGAAGTTATAATCGATGGTCAGTTGATTGATATGGCAACTTGCAAAATACTTGATTACAAACGTTGGTTAGACATGCAAGAAGGTATACTCAATAGAGATGTAACCATCCAACTTAATAATAGCAAAAAAGTAAATATTAAAACAGAACGATTCTATAATATCGTCGACCAAGATCGCTGTTTTATACAGTATAAGATCAAGTCTTTAGACGAGAAAATAAAAATTACAATTAAGGATCATCTTGACTTTAATGTGCGCAATAGTGACGCCAATTATGATGATGACTTCTGGGAAGATAGAGAACAAGGTGTCATAGACAAGTATGGTTACGTGATCGCTAAAACAAAGAAGACAGACTTCTTAGTATCGGCTTCATTTAATAGTCAACTTAGTGTTGATGCTCAGATTGTTGATTCAACTATTACTCAAACGAAAGGACAAGTAACACATACATTTGAGACATCATTAGACTCTCTTCAAGAAGCTACACACATCAAATCTGTGGCGATTACTTCAAGTTTTTATTATAAAAAAGATGAAGTATTAGAAAAGGGTATCAATCAATTACAACAAGAAGGTGATCAATAT
>CAZRXJ010000400.1:0-3076 GCA_964604025.1 uncultured Saprospiraceae bacterium
CTGCCATTGAAGCAATGGATGAATTTACTGACAATGGCTCTCCGATGGACGCGATGCGGATCAAGGCATTTCCATTTGGTGAAGAGGTGGAAGCATTTATCGATGCTCATGAAGAAGTATTTGTCATAGAGCAAAATAAAGATGGTCAGATGAGAACTTTGTTAATCAATGAGTTCGAGAAAAACCCAAAAAAGCTGATACCCATCCTAAATTATAATGGCTACCCCATTACGTCAGATAACATCATCAATCAAATTGGAGAACATATTTCAATTTCAGAATTAGTCAATAGCTAGACATATGAGTTTTATAAAACCATCATTTGTTCATCCTGCGCTTCCGCGCAATAAAGTAGGCTATCTCAAACGAGATTATGAAGGTGCTATCTCAACACTTTGTGCGGGATGTGGTCATGACTCCATAAGTGCAGCCATCGTGCAAGCATGTTATGAACTTAATATAGAGCCGCATCATTTAGCTAAACTTTCGGGTATCGGATGTTCTTCTAAGACGCCTACTTACTTCTTAAGCAACAGTCATGGATTCAATACTGTGCATGGTCGCATGCCTTCAGTTGCTACAGGTGCTAATCTAGCCAATAAGAACTTGATATACCTTGGCGTCTCTGGAGATGGCGATACTGCTTCTATTGGTATGGGTCAATTTGTCCATGTGATCCGACGTAATCTGAACATGACTTATATTGTAATGAACAATGGATGTTACGGATTGACGAAAGGTCAAGATAGTGCTACTGCTGACTTCGGCTCTATGAGTAAAGCAGGTGGTGGTGCTTCTACTCCGTTTCAAGCTATTGATCTGGTTGGTATGGCTATGGAACTCAATGCCAGCTTTGTAGCGAGATCCTTTTCTGGAGATAAAACTCAATTGATACCTCTACTAAAAGCTGCTATGTCTCATAAAGGTTTTGCATTCATAGATGTAATCTCGCCTTGCGTAACTTTCAATAACAACAAAGGATCGACTAAGGCATATGACTATGTCAGAGAGCACATCGAAGTAACTGGAGCTATGGACTTCGTGCCTGAGCAAGAAGAAATCAGTGTTGACTATGCTAAGGGGTCTGAAAAGGTTGTTGAACTATTCGATGGTTCGAAGTTAAGTCTTGAAAAACTTGCCGATGGATGGGACCCAACAGATAAGTATTCTGCTAAAGATAAACTTACTGAAAGCAAGCGGTCTGGTAATATCCTCACTGGACTACTATACGTAGACCCTCAATCAAAAGATCTGCATGAGATTCTTGAAACCGTAGACACACCGCTTAATCAATTAAACGAAGCTGATCTCTTTCCAGGAGAAGGCGTACTTGATAAATTGAATGCAAGCTTTAGATAAATTATAATTGATCATTTACCTTGATTAATTATAGCAGCATATTCTAATTTCAATTCTTCTAATTTGTCGGAATTAGAACTTGCCAGATTTGTAGTTTCGCTGATATCTTCTACAAGATTATAAAGTTGATACAACGTATCGTTTCCTAATTCTATATTGACATTCTTTAGAACAGGTTGTTGATGATAAGGAGGTATCATCATCCAGTCCCCTTTGCGATATGCTGTTCTTGATGTGGCTTCAATCACAAGATTATCTCTACCCTCCTCAGACTCACCCATCAATACAGACATCAGCTCTTGACTATCTGAGGTACGGACATCACTATCCACCAATGCTGCCAAAGAGGATAGTAAGTCAAGCTGACAAACGATTGCATCAGATACACCAGGTTTTATCCTTCCCTTCCAATAAGTAAAAAAAGGTACATGCGACCCTGCTTCGAATAAACTGTACTTCCCTCCTCTGAATGGCCCCCAAGGTTGGTGATCACCATTCTTAGTATCTGCATCATCGTAGTAACCGTCATTGAGTACGGGCCCATTATCACTTGTGAATATGATCAAGGTATGGTCTAAAATTTCTTCTTCTTCCAGTGTCTTTATAAATTCACCTACACACCAATCTGCTTCCGCTATTACATCTCCGCGTGGTCCTAATCCTGTGGCACCTATAAATCTCGGATGAGGAGTCCTCGGTACATGAGGTTGTTGCATAGCATAATATAAGAAGAAGGGCTTGTCTTTATATTCTCTGACATATGCCTGTGCCTTTTCCAAAAAGTGGTCAGCCATATCTTCATCGATCCATCGCGCAGATGTACCTCCTTTCATGTAGCCTATCCTACCGATGCCATTGACTATGCTGTTATTATGACCATGGTGCCAGTCCATCTTCAGCATATCTCTGTTCTCAATACCTGTAGGTTCGCCCTCGAAGTTTTCTTTGTAACTGATCTGTATGGGATCGTTAGGATCTAAGTTAACGACATGTCCATCATCTATATAGACAGTTGGTACTCTATCTTGAGTGGCTGCCAAAATATATGCATCATCAAATCCTACTTCGTTAGGTCCTGGCGCAACTCTTTGATTCCAATCGACAGATCCTGTACCCAATCCTAGATGCCACTTGCCTACGATGCCTGTGTGATAATCTTTTGTTTTTAACATCTTGGGTATCGTCATTTGCTCTTTTCCAATTATCAATGGAGCAGTGCCGGGTAATATTCTTGCTTCTTTTTCGCGCCATGGATATACACCTGTGAGTAAGGCATATCTGCTGGGTGTACAAGTAGCCGAAGAAGCATAGCCATTGGTAAAGCGCATGCCTTCATTGGCGAGTCTATCCATATGTGGTGTTTTGATAGCAGTAGAGCCATTGACACCTACATCTCCATACCCAAGATCATCCATGTAGATGATAACAATATTGGGTGGACCTTGATCTTCACTGCTCTGGCAACTAACAATAGCAATCATTAGACTAAACAGTAAAACTCGAGGAATATAAACAGGTTGTGACATGAGCATTATATTATTGGAGACTATGATAATGATTCATTCCATATTTACAGCTTGTTCTTTGCCTTTTCTTTAATGAAGTAGTGCTGTTGTTATGAGCGTCCGCACTTCGAACAAGATTAAGACGGATGGAGTTTCTGACGGAGATGCCTGAGACAAATGGTCTTTCGTCACATGAGATGATATCTGAGATA
>CAZRXJ010000401.1:0-3073 GCA_964604025.1 uncultured Saprospiraceae bacterium
CTCTACTTGATTCTTTAGCAAATCTTCAAATGTTTCTCGCTTTCTAATTAAGTAGTCTTGACCTTTATAGATTAAGACTTCTGCTGGTCTATATCTAGAGTTATAATTAGAACTCATAGAAAAACAATATGCTCCTGCATTTTTAAAAGCCAACACATCGCCTTCTTGGATCTCCGTTATCTTACGATTGACTCCAAATGTATCAGTCTCACATATGTATCCTACCACTGTATAGATTCTACTTTTGCCTTCCGGTCGAGACACATTAACAATCTTATGATATGAATCGTAAAACATAGGTCTAATCAGATGATTCAATCCAGAATCTAATCCCGCAAAAACAGTGGAAGTAGTTTGTTTAACAACATTGACTTTTGCAAAGAATGTACCTGCCTCGCTCACGAGGTATTTTCCAGGTTCAAACTTTAAAGTCAACTCTCGACCATAACTTTTACAAAACTTTTTGAATCTCTTAGAGATCTGAACACCAAGGTCTTCGATATCTGTTTCAATATCATTTTCTTTATAAGGCACTTTGAATCCACTACCAAAATCTACATAAGTCAGATCGGGAAAAGATGATGCAACATTGAGCAATATCTCAGCGCCATTAAGGAATACTTCTGAATCCAAGATTTCAGACCCTGTATGCATGTGTAGACCTTCAACGACGATACCTGTCGCTTTTACGATTCGCTCGACCAATGGTAATTGATGAAACGATATGCCAAACTTACTATCAATATGCCCTGTGGATATCTTAGAATTGCCACCTGCCATAATATGTGGATTGATCCTGAGGCATAATGGATAATCTGGAAACTTCTGGCCAAATTGTTCTAACATGGATATATTATCCACGTTGACTTTTACACCAAGGTTGACTACTTGCTCCATCTCTTCTATCGATACACAATTAGGTGTATACAATATCTCATCGGGTTTGAACCCTGCGTGGAGTCCTAACTTGACCTCTTGTACAGAGACAACATCAAGGCCAGCACCAAGCTCTCTCATGAGTTTGAGCATAGTGATGTTGGTCATAGCCTTACAAGCATAGTTGATCTGTAAGGACAGATCGCCGAAAGCATCTTTCAACCTATTATATTGTCTCTCTACAATATCAAAATCATAGACATATAATGGACAATCGTACTTATCAGCAACACTTAACGCTGTAACTCCTCCAGAGAACTCATATTGACCATTGATGACTTGCATATATTACCTTTTCTGATGCAAAAGTATGCAAATTTTAAACCGTAATGAACTTGCTTTAGTTGCGTTTTGTTACTTAGTTATAGATAGATCTTTTAGTGGTACACACCACTATACATGGTCGAATCATCTATATTAGTAATGAAGGTGGCAGAGATGGATATAATCAAAGCATGCAAGTCAGGAGATAGAAAGGCTCAAAACATGCTGTTTCATCAATATGCCCCCTTGATGTTGTCGATATGTAAGAGATATCTGAAGCAAACAGAAGTGGCAGAGGACATCATGATTCATGCTTTCTATAAGATATTCTCAAAGATGGACACTTTCGATCACAAGGGTAGTTTTGAAGGATGGATGAAACGCATCGTCATCAATGAATGTCTGATGGAATTGAGGAAAAAGAAATCTCAATATCTGACGGTGGCCATAGAAGACATGACCAAAGAACCAGAAGTGGCTTGGCAACACACGTTAGAGTATGAAGAACTTCTGTCTCTACTTAATGGCCTGCCTGATGGATATAGAACAGTCTTCAACCTATATGTGATAGAAGGATATAAGCATAGGGAGATAGCAGAGCAACTGGGTGTCAGTATCAATACATCCAAATCACAGTTGATCTTAGCTCGCCGTAAACTGCAAGGTCTTATTAAAAAAAAATACGCCAGTAGATTGAGTGCGTAATGATATAAATCAATGAAAAAGATAGACGACATATTTCGAGAAGGACATCATCAGAAGCGATTAGAAATTCGTCCAGAATTATGGGACAAGTTAGAACGCCGCTTAGATGGAAACAAGACGCCAATAATATCATTATGGAGACCTTGGATAGTAGCTGCATCTACAGTACTCATCATGTGTATGACCATGCTTTTGTATCTCAACATTGATACCTATGAAGTTGAAGATCTGTCTGTATATCTCAAACCACAGTTCTACAAAGAAGAAATTATAAATCTCGAAGAAGTATACTGGGCTCCTCAAGTGATATTTGTCAACCCGCAGGTCAATAGTTAGGGGTATTGAGGAATAATAAAAGTTGCAGAAAAATCACTACTTGAAAGGATGTCGTTGTTTCCAATTTTGTGTTGGAACGAATGACTTGAATGGATATCTAACCAGCCTGTTGATCATCGGATTAGTATGTCTAAAGTAACAGGACATGTCATAAGGTTCAGCACCGACCGAGCTTTTGATCTCGAGGGCCGTTCTAAAGTAATATAGACTTATAGCTTCCTCCCCTATGGCATCCTTTACCAAGTCAAGCAGTATGTTGAGATAGATTTGATATTTGCCGTTGAGCGACTTATTAAATCCTATAAAATGACTATCCATTTTTTCACCTTCCATAACCCAAGTATAAAAACCAACTAGAGCTCCATCAAGAAAATATCCTCTGACTTGTAGTTCTTCTCCTAATTGTTTCTTGAGTTCTAAAAAGTAATTATCTCTTCCCCTGGCCAGTACAAATCCTGATCCCGCTAAAATGTCACAATACAATGTATACATCTGAACAGAATAATGATCCATATCTTCTAAAGTCATGGGCCGTCGTTCTATACCTTTGAATTTTTTTAAAGCATTCTTAAGACGAACGCGATACTTGCTTTTCATGTCCAACAGATAATCATCGAACGTCATCCAAGATGGCCTAATCGTAAGGATCATGTTGGGGTCAATATGAAAAGGTAGCAGTCCAAGTCGAGTTGGTTCGCTTGGCGCTTGATCCTTAAAGAAATCCTTGAAAAGCACACCGTTGAATCGATATGGAGTGTTGCAGAGCTCCTTCTTTAAAGCTTTCGTCAAATCCGATATAATGTCAAACTGAGTTTCTGTATCATAATCCTCA
>CAZRXJ010000402.1:0-3071 GCA_964604025.1 uncultured Saprospiraceae bacterium
TTTTTAAATATTTCTTCTTGCTCCATTGGATAATGCCATTGTGCATATGGCATCGCACCAGAGTCAAACCACACATCGATCAAGTCATTCTCTCTTTTCATCTCCTTACCATCATCCGATACGAGGATAACATTGTCTATATAGGGTTTATGAAGATCTCCTGGGACAACTTGAGATATCCCAAGTTTTTCATTTGCTTTTCTAATTTCGTTTTCTAATTGTGAAATACTACCGATACACAATTCGGCACTACCATCTTCTGTTCTCCATATAGGCAGTGGAGTTCCCCAAAATCGACTTCTTGAAAGATTCCAATCTTGAAGATTCTCCAACCAATTACCAAATCTCTTTTCGCCAGTATGGCTTGGTTTCCAATTGATCGTATTGTTCAGTGCTACCATTCGTTCGCGTGCGTCAGAAGCTTTTATGAACCAACTGTCAAGCGGATAGTACAATATAGGCTTATCCGTACGCCAACAGTGCGGATAGTTGTGTTGATATTTTTGAACATTGAAAGCTTTGTTTTCTTCTTTCAACTTTATAGATATATCAATATTGACATCTCTATAATTCTCTTCATCTTTATAATTCTTAACATAACGTCCAGCAAAGTCAGTCACCTCATCGACAAACTTGCCTTGCTTATCAACCAGTGTCAGTGCTCCCATACCATACTTCTTCCCGACGCGCATATCATCTGCACCAAATGAAGGTGCGATATGTACGATACCCGTACCATCTGATGTAGAAACAAAATCACCACACAATACTTTGAATGCATCACCATTGTCTGGTTGCACATATGGTAAGAGCTGATTATAATTTACACCTTCTAATTCGTCTCCTTTATAATATCCCGTCACTTTGTAAGGAATAATTTTGTCAGATGGATCGAATTGTTTGTAGTCAGCTTCTGCTTGTTCTGGTTTGAACCACTTCGATAACAAGTCTTCAGCAAGAATAATATTGATAGGCAGCTTGGTATAAGGATTGTAGGTGGCGACTTTCACGTAAGAGATCTTCTTGCCGACAGCAAGTGCAACATTTGACGGAAGTGTCCATGGTGTAGTTGTCCATGCTATGATGTATAATCCACCTGCTTCATTACCTTCAAATATTTTAGATGATTTTTCATCATTGATCAATTCAAATTGGGCGACCGCAGATGTATCTGATACATCCTTATAAGCACCTGGCATATTGAGCTCGTGCGAACTAAGTCCAGTACCTGCAGCGGGAGAATAAGGTTGAATTGTATAACCCTTATAAAGTAATCCTGCATCATGCATCTGCTTGAGTAACGACCAAACCGATTCGATATAATTATTTTCAAATGTTATGTAAGGGTTATCAAGATCTGCCCAGTAACCCATCTTGCGTGTGAGATCATCCCACATCTCTTTGAAGCGCATCACCGCTTCTCTACAAGCTTTGTTATAATCTTCAACTGAGATCTTTGTCCCGATATCGTCCTTGGTGATGCCAAGTTCTTTTTCAACCTTGAGTTCTACTGGTAATCCATGTGTATCCCAACCTCCTTTGCGCTCTACACGTTCTCCTTTCATCGTATGATAGCGACAAAACAAATCCTTAACCGTCCGAGCCATCACATGATGGATTCCTGGTTTGCCATTAGCAGAAGGTGGACCCTCATAAAATACAAAGGGATTGTCATTAGATCTCTCTTCTATACTTTTCTGGAAAATGTTCTCCTCGTTCCAATAAGTGAGGATCTGCTGATCAATAGCTGGCAGATCTAACTTTTGGTACTCTCTATACTTCGGCATATATTATGATTAATGCGCAAATATCCGAATAAGTAGACAGGTGTGCAACGCAGGTTATCACATACCCTGTTCGACGGGGCAGTATATAAAATATGACTAGATGAGAAGTGATTACACGAGGACAAAAAAATAGATGCCACAACATGGTCGCGGCACCTAAATAGTGGCCAGTTGTCCAACCTGACCAAAAGGTTATGCTGTTAAAAGAGATATAGATCTCCTAAAACAGGGCTCTGTACCTGCCCTAAGGCAAATATTATTTTAAGACTGATCTATATCAGATGCGTCACTCATCTGGAACTTATTTAACATTTGGCCATTTACTTTATGGCGGTCTTTTCAATAAGTATTAATTTGGATTAATCATGTTAATGTCCATTGTTGGGTAAGGTATCCCTATACCTTCTGCATCAAATGCTTTTTTTACATGCTCCTGCATATAGAATAATGTATCCCAGTAATGTTCACTCTTGCAAAATGGTCTTGTGGCCAGATTGACAGAACTATCACCAAGTTCAGCCACTACAACTCCTTGAGCTGGATTGTCCAATATATGAGGACATGATTTGCCTACCTTCAATATAATATCACGCGCTTTATCTATGTCATCGCCATATCCAATACCAAAAGTGAGTTCTACACCCACCTGACCTTGACCGCTTATATTGGTGATCGTATTACCTGTTACATTGCCATTAGCAACGATTATGCGCTGATTATCCAATGTTGCCAAGGTGGTATTGAAGGCATTGATGGCCTCAACTGTACCTTTATGTCCTCCTCCTATCTCAACTAAGTCTCCATTCTTGAAGGGTTTGAATATCATCAGCATAACACCACTTGCAAAGTGTCCTATCGTACCATTAAATGCCATACCTATACCCACCATGAGTGCAGCTATAATGGCAACAAATGCCGTAGTATCAATTCCTACTTTCGATGCTATAGAGAAGAATAGCATGATCTTGAGTGCCATACTCAAGAATGATGCAAGAAAACTTGTAAGTGTCTCATCAAAGTGGCGAGACAAGAACTTTTTTGTGACCCCGACTATTTTCCCAATGATCCAGAGACCAATAATCAATGATAATATAGCGATTAAAATCTTCGGCGCATAGTCAATCGCCATAGTAGTTACCTTTTCCACATAATTCCCTACTTCCATAAATATTTGATTAATGTTTTTAATTATATAATGTAATTATGACCTAATAATATTATTGACGTCACTATTTTTTTATAGACAGATTTTAAAAAAAATTAAGTGGTCAATTGTGTTACTTC
>CAZRXJ010000403.1:0-3069 GCA_964604025.1 uncultured Saprospiraceae bacterium
ATAAATCGAAATGAGATCATACCCATGGTAACATCACCTTCTTGATCTTCAAATCCCAACGATGAAAAAGGAACACGAATCTCAGCAAACCAACCTTCATCGGACTGCTGAACTTTGACATCCCAGAAAGTATTCCATGAGATATTCATCGGATCACGACCGACAGCATCATTAGAGATGGCACCATCCCATCTTATTCCTGTTGGTGTGGTGAAGAATGCAAGGGCATTTTCGTTGTCATTGTAAGAGTCCAGTATAAGGCCAAAAAACTGTGTAGAACCGGAGAGTGCATCTCTCTTCTTAGTATTGGCCATCATGTGGTCGACATCATCATCATATAATCGACCAGCGAGATATACATAGTCATCATCATAGGCTACTCTAGCCTCTGTAAGCTGAGTGGGTTTGCCTCCTTCATCTGGAAGTTGCATCTCAAAAGAAAGAGGTTGGATATGCCCCCATTCATCATCTTCTACCCAACCATCAAAATTGATCGGTTTTTCAAGTTTGTATGCTGTAATCGCATCATCTGTGGCATACAAAGTTGAAGTCAAAAAAAACAGGATAAAGAAGCGTCCTTTCATATGGTTGTCAAAGGTAATATTATAAGTTTTCTTTCTAATCGCGCAGATCGAATCAGTCATTAACTCATTATTGACGATTCACTCGCTATATCTCATAAAGATTGTCACCTCAATTAATCGTTGCTTCGTTATAATATTTTGTAACATATTATAATTTCCTGATTATCTATTGCATTTTAATAAATGAAGTTTATGGACTTAAATTTTATTTGGCATTAAGACCTTATAAGTAGTGCCAAAAGGCAACATTTCTCTATTTTTGGATAGAGACGCTTATCAAGATTCAGAATATGGTCAACTGAATCATAAAATTATACACTTTATGTCATCATATAATCATCGCCCGATAAAGCGATTGCTCGTTGCCAATCGTGGAGAGATAGCCATCAGGATATGTAGAGCTGCATCTGAGATTAATATTAGAACGATAGCACTTTACACATATGAAGATCGGTATTCGCTACATCGTTACAAAGCTGATGAAGCATATCAGATCGGCCCTAATGATGAACCCCTTAAACCCTATCTCGACATAACTGCTATAATTGCGCTCGCTAAAGCAAATAACATAGATGCTATACATCCGGGATATGGGTTTTTATCAGAGAATCCCACATTTGCCCAAGCTTGTATAGATGCCGATATCATATGGGTGGGCCCATCACCAGATGTCATGAATGCGCTGGGCGATAAGATATCAGCCAAGCAAGCGGCTATTAAAGCTAAGGTTCCGATTGTACAAGCCAGTGCCTCCTCGATTAGCAATATTGAAGAATTAAAATCTGAAGCCAATCGCATAGGATACCCTGTTATGCTAAAGGCAGCAACAGGTGGTGGAGGAAGAGGTATGCGTGTCGTACGTAAAGAAAGTGAAATTGAAAAATCGTTTTTGGAAGCTTCTGGTGAGGCTCAGACTGCATTTGGAAATCCAGCTGTATTCGTCGAAAAATTTGTTGATAATCCCAAACATCTTGAAGTTCAGATTCTTGGCGATCTGTACGGTGGTATGGTACACTTGTTCGAAAGAGATTGTTCTGTGCAAAGGCGATATCAGAAAGTAGTTGAGATAGCACCCAGCACTTCGCTCAAAGAAGAAACGAGAAAAAAGCTCCATCAATATGCAGTTGATATATGCAAAAGTGTAGGTTATCAAAACGCTGGAACCGTTGAGTTTTTAGTAGATGACAAAGAAGAAATCTTCTTTATAGAAGTTAATACCCGTATACAAGTCGAACACACCATTACAGAAGTGATAACTGGAATCGATCTTGTAAAATGTCAAATACTCATCGCTTCAGGCTTGCCACTCTCAAGCCAAGAAATAAATATACCTACTCAAGAATCGATAAGTTATAGAGGTGTAGCACTCCAATGTCGGATCACAACAGAAGATCCAAGCAATGATTTCAAACCAGATTATGGAAGGTTATTGGCTTATAGAAGTGCATCTGGATTTGGTATAAGGCTTGACGCAGGCAACGCTTATGCTGGAGCGACCATCTCTCCTTTTTTTGATAGTATGCTAGTAAAAGTAACTGCATCTGGCTCATCTCTTGCAACAGCTTCAGATAGGTTGCATCGAGCATTAAGAGAATTTAGAATAAGAGGTGTCAAGTCCAACATTCCATTCTTATTGAATCTCTTAAAGAATGAAACTTTTAGAACAGGAAAAGCGACTGTACCTTTTATCAGCAAGCACCCTGAGTTATTAACGCCCCCCAACTGGAGAGATAGAGGGACAAAGTTGATCACCTATCTCGGTGAGGTAATAGTCAATGGAAACAAAGACATTAAAAAAATCGACCTTGACAAAAAACTTATAAAAGCCACAGTTCCAGATCAATCGTCCATCACGAGTCCCCCTGCAGGTACAAAACAGAAATTAGAAGATCTTGGCCCTGATGCTTTCGCCAAATGGTTGAAGGACGAAAAATGCATACACTATACCGATACAACGATGCGCGATGCACATCAATCTCTACTAGCGACCCGAGTAAGAACTATCGATCTTATCAATGTATCAGAAAGTTATGCAAAGGCACATGGCGGAGACATCTTCTCCATGGAAGTCTGGGGTGGAGCTACTTTTGATGTAGCGATGCGTTTTCTAAAAGAGAGCCCTTGGCAACGATTAGAAAAACTGCGTAACGCAATGCCCAATACATTGTTGCAAATGTTACTGAGAGGTTCTAACGCAGTTGGATACAAGGCATATCCCGATAATCTCATAGAAAAGTTTATAATTCATTCTGCGCAAAAAGGTATAGATGTATTTAGAATATTTGATTCTTTGAATTGGCTTGAAGCCATGAAGACAAGTATCAAGACAGTAAGAGAACAAACCCATGCTCTTGCAGAAGTCTGTATCTGTTACACTGGTGATGTACTACAGAAAGATAATAACAAGTACAACATCCAATATTATCTCGATATGGCTAAAGCCATAGAAGATGAAGGCGCCCACATACTAGCCATCAAGGATATG
>CAZRXJ010000404.1:0-3063 GCA_964604025.1 uncultured Saprospiraceae bacterium
AACTTGAACTAGCCAACGATCAAGCTGTGTTGAACTATGCAGCTACAGCTTTAGAACTAGATCCTTATGATAGTGATATGTACTTGATACAAGGTGATGCTTCAATGAATCTTGGCAATAGAAATGATGGATGTGAAAGTTACTTTATGGCAGATGGACTCGATAATGCAAAGGCGCAAAGAAGATTAAGGAGTTCTTGTAATGGCTATAAGCCAAAAAGACGAAGTCCAGTGGAAGACTCACGCACTCCTGACACAATGGACGAAGAAGAAACCATGGACGAAGAACAAGAAGATGAAAAAGTTGAACGAGGAGAAGACGGTATCATCACCCTTGAAGAGATTGTAAAAGATGCGGAAAGCAATGAGGACCAGGACGATTATGATGAACCTTCTAAGCAAGATCAATTAGAGGAACGAGTCAATAGAAACTCTACTCAAACGGTAGAGATCGATAGCAAGTTAGAAATTGTAATAGCCGAAGGACTAGGATCAAGAAAGCTTACCTATAAGCCAAGCATCTTTATGTTATCAGATCAAGATGGAGTGGTCGTCATCAATTTGTGTGTAGATAACAATGGTAGAGTATCTGAGGCAAAGTTCGATCGTAATAACTCTACAATATTCAGAAGTTCAATTACATCGTTGGCATTGCGCAAGTCTAAGGAGTTTGTATTTGAAAGTTCAAGAAACGCTGATCAATGTGGTGTGCTTGCTTTTAAAATTAAGTCATAATTATAAAAATTTAATCTCAGAGGTCAGATGATTATCTTTCCTCTGAGATATATATCTGCCCTTCCGGAAATATGTGTTCTGTCACCTTTATACATACAGTCTAGATACCCTTTCCTTTTGGAAAGTTGACAAGCCTTGAATTCTGTCTTATTTAATCTGTTGGCCCAATAAGGAGAAAGCAATGTATGAGCACTGCCCGTCGCCGGATCTTCATCAATACCTGTTGCAGGAAAAAATCCTCGACTTACAAAATCATATTCATTGTTACCAGGAGCAGTAACCAGAACTCCTCTGACGTCTAGAGTCTTCAACAATCCAAAATTAGGCTCAAGACTTTCTATCTGAGACTGATTATCTACGATACACATTATATCATCCTTGCCCTGATAGGCTTCTATTATATCCACCTTAAGTGCTTCGCTTATAAGCTCAGGTATATCATCTAGGCGTTGTGCATCATCAGAAGGAAAGTCGAGCATGAGCAGGTCATCTTTCTTACTTACTGATATCGGACCTGATTTACATGTGAAGCGAATCACATCTCCTTCATATCCAAGTTCATTGTATATCACATAGGCGGATGCAAGCGTAGCATGACCACAAAGGTTGACTTCGACTCCAGGTGTAAACCATCTTATATGATACAGGTCTTTCTCCTTTGTAAAAAAAGCGGTCTCCGATAGATTGTTTTCTTCTGCGATCTTTTGTAAGATGTCATCTGGTAGCCAACTGTCTAAAGGGACAACAGCCGCTGGGTTGCCAGTGAAAGGTCCATTACTAAAGGCATCTACTTGGTATATGTCTAACTCCATAGGGCCAAGATAAAAACTTGAATCAAGAGAATCACTTTCTTTATTTAAAGTTATGTATTGGATATCCTCAGATTCTAATTGAGACATGCCCATAGTCTTCAATTCAAAAATCAGACTCTGTGAATGTCATTGTAAATTCACCCTGCCCTATATCAACAACTTGAAATACTACTCTCTCACTACACCATTCTAAATTAGAATCGTTACCGAGTGCATCAACAGCTTTTACATACTCTGCCACGAGACTACAATCTTCTGACCTGGTCCAAGCTGAAGGAGGCTTCGAATGGAAATTGACTGTTGATATAATCATCTTAGATTCATCTGGCTTTAAAACAATCTTCTCTTCAATCGCACCATCTTTGTGTTTATCACTTTTATATGAGATAGTAAGATCTCCATCAGTGTCATTCTTCACATAGACTTCATATTGATGTGATTGGGCACAGGATAAGAAGAGTACAATTAGTGCGAAAGAGATAATTTGTAAATGTTTCATTTATTCAATTTTAAGAATTTATAGAGCAGTAGTATTTTAAAAGAACATGGGAAGACACGATATGAGGTCAAGAAATTTATTGCTTCAACAAGTTTTCAATGGCAGATATGTGCTTTTTAAAAGCTAATCTGCCTAGCTTTGAAATACTATATGTTGTATTAGGTTTTCGATCTATGAATGATTTTTCAAAAGAGACGTATTCTTTTTTTTCAAGTGCCTTTATGTGACTTGCGAGATTGCCATCAGTTACATCGAGCAACCTTTTCAATTCTTTAAAGCTCATTGAATCATTTACCATGAGTGCAGACATGATACCCAGACGCACCCTGTTCTCAAAGGCCTTATTTAAATCTTTGAGAATATTCTTCATGAACGATCTTTGACATACATAAACACTCCGTAGATGATGTGCATCACACCAAAACCAATCGCCCAGAATATTAGTCCATAACCCAGATACCAAGTTGAGATCAAGCCCAGTCCGATCTCAATCATACCCAAAGTACGCATGGCATCAACAGCATACTTACTAGCATTGACGAGTGCTAAACCATAAAATATTAGTGTAAGTGGAGCCACAAAAGCTACACCACCTTTTAGCAATACAATCAAACAGAACAGTCCGCCTGTTACCAAAGGAATGGCAAGATTGATAACCACAAGCCTAGCCTGTCGATCAAAAATGCTCTGATTTAATTTTCTTGCTTTTCGGGTAGTGAGCAATATACCACACGTGATACTTAATACTATCGTCGTAATAGCTATGGTGAATAGGTATACAAGTGAGCTAGTTGTAAGTGCAGTCTCCCGGCGATAATCTAAGAAGTATTGGCCTTCATTAACAGTTCTATATGCCATATAAGCCGCGACGAGTGCAAATGTGCCCGCCAAGACTCCAGACAAACCACTGAGTGATATAAACTTCGATGAACGATCCATGATGTCTTTGATCGCTTCTATATCATCTATATATTTTTGATTTTCCATTATTCAGAGTACTTTGTATTACAAAGTACAT
>CAZRXJ010000405.1:0-3048 GCA_964604025.1 uncultured Saprospiraceae bacterium
CTGGTCTTGGCTCTGTATTGACTGCCAACAGTGGTTTCAAGAAACAAGATAAAGGTGTTATAAAAATATGGCAATTAGTAATAGCCAAACGCAACTCTTATTCTTCAACTCAGTAAAGCGTATCAGTTACCTAAAAGAGACGCTAAACAATAAGTAGAAACTAAACTATTTAGTAGTATTTCCGCCATACGAAGTCAACACACTATCTATAGGCTCCCAGAGTTCGATTTTATTGCCTTCGTCATCCATAATATGCACGAACTTTCCGTAGTCGAAAGTTTGAATTGTATCCAAGATTGTCACTCCGTTAGATCTAAGTTTATTTAGAAGTCCATCAATATTTTGAACACGATAGTTAACCATAAACTCTTTTTTGGAAGGCGACATATAATCACTACCCTTTTGGAACGGACTCCATTGTAGGTAGTTGATCTCCTGAGGTCGATTGGTATTTCTAAATTCAAAGCTGGCACCCCAATCATTTGTTTGAATGCCTAAGTTGTCAGCATACCATTTTTTCGTTTTTTCAGTATCGTCTGTAATAAAAAATATACCGCCTATCCCTGTAACTTTTGGGAAAGTATCACTGCTACTTGATGTTACAATCGTAGATATAACTTCATCATTATAATTGTCATCAACAGAACTAGGAGCATGACAACTTGCCAAAATTAGAAAGCACGAGTGCAGCATAACTTTATTCATCATCATTTTGTAAAAATTGATCAGATACAAATTAGTAATTCTTACTTAAGATCTCCTAAGATATGCAAGACTGGTTGTAATACTGATGCACCCAAGGTAGCAGATCTTTCAGGTGACCATCCATAATATGGATCTGGCCAATCATCATTGTCTTTAAATGGCATCTCAATCGTATAAGCAAGACAATTAAATCGTGAAGCGATCTGATTAGAACATACAGTCATATTAGCAGATCCAGGAGCATCAGGCCCATAGTTATGCTTATCTTGAAAGTCAGGACATATGGATATCCAATGAGTCTTGAACTTATCTTCTAATAATTTGATACGATCAGTATAATTAGCAATTCCTTCTGCACCTGCTACGAAGTTGTATGGTATCGCCTCATCTCCATGCACATCCAATAGCATATCTACGCCTATAAGATCCATTTGCTGTAAAGCATAGTATACTTCGGGGCTCTCCTTCAACCTGGGTTGCTCCCACTCTCTATTGAGATTAGCACCCGCAAAGTTAGAACGCAAGTTGCCAGCTATGGAGCCATCAGGATTCATATTGGGGATGACATAGAGCGTCGCTTGATCAAGTATACTCCGCGCCACTGTATCACTTTCGTCAAATAACCGTTCAAGCATGCCTTCGACAAACCATTCTGCCATGGACTCACCCGGATGTTGTCGAGCAATCATCCATACTTTCTTCTTATCAGGTGACTGATCTCCTATAATCAGCATATCCAAACTTCTTCCTTCTACCGTCTCACCAATCACCTGCAATAGACAATTACTTTCTAATTGTGATTCGTGTATCAAGTTCTGATGACGTTCATAGCTATATGGAGCGAAGTATGCAAAGTACATGCTATTATATGATGGTTGATAGTCTACCTTCATTACACCATCATGATAAGTGGTTGGGATTCTAAACCATTCTTCACGATCATAAGAAGCACAGATATTATAATTCTCCCAACCTTTGGGATAAGAAGATTGGCCAGCATTCAAGATGGAGATCTGACACTTGATATCTTTTGCACCCGTCAAGCGAAAATGAAACCATTGTAAAAACTCAGAGTTTGTGTCTTTGCGGATGTTCAGGTTGATCTGACCTTCATCGTCTATACTTTCAACTTCTATGTTGCCACTATCAAAATTGGATGTTACTTTCATATTCTCTATTTAACGCTTAGGTTTTGATCGATACACGAAGATATTCTGTAGATGTCAATTTCATAACTTCTCACAAAGCATAATCAAAAAATTCGGAGACAAATCATGGCTTTCAGTGACACATTAGATCTCAAAATTCTTACTTTTGGCCTTTCTTAAAACAAGGTTTACGAAGGACCAAAACACTGCAAAAATTCATGAATAACTACACAAAATCATCACATCGTATATTTTTCTCCGAAAGAATATACATGACAGACTTATTGATCAAAGCACTCTGTACAATGTGCTTATTAGTATCAATCACTGATTTGTCTGCCCAATCTACATCCACTATATCTGCACAATCTATTAATTTAGAAGGCTCTTTAACAGCAGGAAGGTTGGAAATATTAAGTTCTGAAAATAAAAATGACATTTTTATGTCAAGATCAAGAATGGGTGACAATCCTGAAGATTTGAATATAGTCAACTATGCAGGAGGAGACTATATATTTTGGACAAGTACTTTCGCTGGTGGAGCAAATCCTCTTTTTTATTTAACTGGTACAGGCATTGGAATCAAAGAATCTAGTCCTAATGAATGGTTAGAAATTGGTGATACTGGACGTGCCTTTTTTGGAGATGGGAACGGTAGTCAACGCAAAGGATTATTGATAGACGGAGTAGAAGGTACATCTGCGGCAAGAATTGAAAGTTTTGACTACGGAAGTAATTCTGGTATGGATTTAATTATTAATTCATTTGGTGGCAATGTTGGGGTCGGTATATCTGACCCAAGTCATAAACTACACATCAACGGTGTCGGCAGATCAACACAATCAACTTGGGCTACTAGTTCAGACAGAAGAGTAAAACAAAATATAAGATCTATCTCTGCTGCAACTGAGTTGATCGAACAGTTAAATCCCATAATCTTCGATTGGACAGACGACTATAAAAAGTCTAATGAATATTTAACTGACGACAGATATGGATTTATAGCACAAGAAGTTAAAAAGGTGATCCCTCAAATGGTCACAGAGGTAGAAGAAGTAATTGGAGAGAAGACTATCAATAATTTTAATGTACTTAGCACTGATGCACTATTTCCAATTATGGTAAAAGCGCTTCAAGAACAGCAAGAAGTAATTGAAAAGCAGAATGAAGAAATTGAAGATCAAAAGTCAATCAT
>CAZRXJ010000406.1:0-3041 GCA_964604025.1 uncultured Saprospiraceae bacterium
ATACAGACGGTGATAACCAATATCCATCTTGTTACATACCTAGACTCATTCAACCAATATTAGATGGCTCGGCAGATGTGGTCATAGGGAATCGACGAACTAAGGATATTCAGCACTTCTCTTGGACAAAAAGAAGGCTCCAATGGCTTGGGACAAAGGTTGTTGGCTTTCTCATAGGCGAATCCAACATCAAAGATGCTGTTAGTGGTTTTAGAGCCTATAACAAAGAAGCTTTATTGAAACTAAATGTTACATCTACATTTTCATATGTATTGGATACTACCATCCAAGCCAAAGTAAAAGGCCTTAGAATAGCATCAGTAGATATAGAAACCAATCCGCCAACTAGGCCATCCCGATTATTTAAGAGTACCTTTCAACATATAAGAAAGTCCACGATGGACATCATAAGAGTTTATGCTATGTACAGAGCAATGAGAGTGTTTTTTTGGATAGGTCTTATTTTATTAGTTATTGGCCTTGTTCCGATGATTAGATTTATCTATGATTACTTCCTTGGAGCTGGGGGAGAGGGTAAGATTCAATCATTGATCATAGGCTCTACATTTATAATGAGTAGTGTTATTATGTTTGCACTTGGCATCATCGCTGATCTGCTCTCAAAGAACCGCACATTGATTGAGAGGATATTGGATAATGAGAAGAATAAGAATTGATGCGTTCTGTCCTCATGATAACGTCTTCTTTCCCGAGGTATGAAGGAGATTACTTCGGACCATGGATTCTGGACTACTGTAGAGAGTTAAAGAAACAGGGTGTAGAGGTTGTTGTATTAGCACCCAAAACCATTGATAACGATCCAGATATACTTTCAGAAAAAGGGCTAACTGTTAAAAGATTTAATTATTGGTGGCCTCGGCGTGCACAGAAGCTAGTTTATCCACCAGGTATGATTCCTCAAATCAAGTCGAATTTCTTTAGATTCATTCAGATTCCTTTTTTACTTTATTCATATTATCAAAGTGCTAAAAATATATGTGCAAAAAAGGAAATAGACATTATTCATTGTCAATGGGTTATACCATCTGGTTTCATAGGAGCCATGTTAAAACGAAAAATTCAAAAACCACTAGTGATTACATCTCAAGGAGCAGAATTGTTTCTTTCGACAAAACACCCTTTTAGTTGGGCCACAAAACTCACTATCAAGCTTACAGATAAGTTGCTTCCAGTATCTAACCAAATGTCAGAAAGAGCACAACGCTTCGGAGCTGATGTTCAGAATATCAAAGTAGTCCCCAATGCTGTAGATACTTACAAGTTTAGGCCCGACGTTTCTTCTAAATTCAGGGAGCAGTACAATATTCCCAATGACGCCATTGTCATCCTTACTGTTAGAAGATTGGTGGCAGAGAAGAGAGTGTCCGATATATTAGAAGCATTTGACTTAGTGACTAGTTTAGCTCCGATACATTTGATTATAGCTGGAGATGGTCCTCAAAAAAATCACCTTCGCGACATCTCTAAGAACTCCAAAAGAGTTGATCAAGTTCACTTCATTGGTTTCATAGATAATAAGGACTTACCCGATATTTACGCTGCATCAGATATCTATATTCTGAGCAGTCAACAAGAAGGCCTATCACTTTCTATGCTTGAAGCAATGTCTTCAGAACTTATAGTTATATCAACGACAAGTACTGGTGGTAATGAAGTAATCGATCATCAAGTGAATGGATACTTATATGAAATTGGAGATATACGGTCCTTAGCTGGATATATTAATGAAGCTATAGAATTGTCAGCTGTTGGGAAAAGTGCTATTTGCAAAAAAGCTCGAGAAAAGGTGGTTGATAAATATTCTCTGACTAAAATGGTTGGACAATGGTTGACTTTATACAATCAATTACTGACATAAGATGATAGTCAAATTTTTCAGATTGTTAGCTCATCTCTTCTTAGGTATCAGAAGGTACAATGACAAATGCATAAAAACTTTTGCTAAAACAGTAACAAATAAAAAGATCCTTGAAATAGGAAGTGGGAAACAAGATCATGGGAAAGACTATTATTCAGCAAAAAAATATTTTGATTCATCCAATGAATTCATTCAATCAGATATAAATCCTGAGTATGGCCATCTGGTCGTTAACATTACAGACTTGGACATACGAGAAGAATACGATATTATCATTTGTATGAACGTCTTAGAACATGTATATGAATATCAAAAAGGAGTTGATAATATGTATCTGTCCTTAAAGAAAGGAGGCCAGCTTGTAGTGTTTGTTCCTATGTTTTATCCTCTTCATGATGAACCACATGACTATTGGAGATTTACAGAGCATAGCTTGAGGAAGATATTTGATCAATTTCAGATATTATCAATTGAAAAATCTGGGCTGCATCAATTTCCCGTGGCTTACTTCATTATATTAAGAAAATGAGACTCATAAGCTTTAGTTAGAATTATTTTCAAGCAATTTTAATATTGCATCAGCTGCCAATTCTGAAGGGGGTTTAGGACCTTTATAGAACATAGTTTGACTATTATCTACCTGGATGTTATTGAATTCCGCATTATGTTGAATAAAGGCATTACTTATTTTAGTGTCTAAATCATCAACATCGGTATAGACTCTTCCAAAATTCCAAGTTATTGGAAGTTGTTCAGGGTTAGATATAATGTTATGTAAGTCCAGAAATATGCATGGCCTCGGTTGAACGAATATGAATTCTAAGGCTTGGCTACTTACATCTCCCAAATATAAGTCCGCATATCTCGTGTATGTCATATCAAGACAGGCAATACTGTCAAGGTCAATCAATACATTAGACAGTTCGTTATATTTCTCAAGTTTGGTGTTAAGGTGAAAGTTTTTTTGACCAAGTTTAGCATGAGGTGCAAAAATCAAGTTGTAATCTTCACTTTTAGATAGGTGATCAATAATATTAAGTCCTAGTTCATAAAATGATGTTAGTTCTTTGTTCCAGTGAGGATTGTATAAGATCGTTTTTTTGTTGTTCATGAAAATATCAAGTCCTTTTGACTTTTTTACTAAGTCATATTTTGCGAATCC
>CAZRXJ010000407.1:0-3035 GCA_964604025.1 uncultured Saprospiraceae bacterium
TGCGGCATGCTGACATTCTCGCGCATCTTCTTGCCATAATATGTTGATCTGATCAATAAGTTGATCATGGTCTAAAGATTTAGAAAGTGTAATGTGATGCTTACAAACCAACTTTCGCTTGGGTGCCGATACTCCATAGAATTCGAATTGTCCGCGCATATAATCCATCATGGCAGGCGCTCTCTCAGGATCTCCAGCCTCTTCTAAAAGAGAAACAATCTCAGCAGCGAAACTCATATCTATGCATGCTTCTTTTTTATCTTCACTTTAGGCTTTTTCTTTTTCTGCACATATACCCATGCCACTCCCTTGTCTTCTTTTGTAAGTGCATGCATAGTCAGTGTTGCAATCACAGCACAGATGATTGGGCCAATCAAGACACCTATAAACGGGATATATAATATCAGATTAAGCATACCTCCTACAATCAAGGCAACAGGAGCGTAATGCCATGTGAATCGATGGCTTTGCTTGATCGTCATGTTGTACATCTCATTGTAATTATCAATAATGGCGAATCCTAAATAGAAACTTTGAATCACGGCGATATAGAATACCTCCAAGAATTCAAATCCAAATATGCCTGAAAAAATATTCCAACCAAGCGTAAAGACCTTCTCTAAAACAAAAGCAACAAATGTCACGACGATCATTCTTTTTTCTGCCTTCACAAAGTTGCTCCATGAAGTATCAAAACTCTCATCTGAAATGATCATCATCGTCCTTCTTGTAAAATGGAATATAAGCACCTCGACTAGAGCGAGAAAGACATACTTCAAGCCTCCATCAAAAAAACCTGTAATTGAAGAAAGTGAAATACCTTCAAACGTAGCAAGTAGTGAAGCTTTCGTACTATTAGCATCACTAAAGAAAAGATCCGATATAAAAGACAACGTCTTCAATCCAGCTATGAACGCTATGATGACTACACCTTTAACCAACCACGAATACTGAGTCATCCCTTTCCATAGACGATGCTTTTCTATGAAAGGTGAAGCTTCTTTGCAACATCTAATTGTAGTCGATATATCTCTCGACCATTTTCTTGAAGGCTCTACAGGTCTTACAGTCACATTAAGTTGTTGATCGAAGTAAATATAACACCTAAAAGCAAGTTGCAAAAAGTCTTATTGTATATTATATCCAGCTCAAGCGCAGATTTAATACTACTAATTTCGTTTTTTGTGTTGTGCAAAAGGAAAGAAACTACCTGATCCATCCACTCTACATCATCATAACACTTATTCTGGCAGGAGTAACATCATTGTTTGTGGGATTCATAGTGGCATACGTGTATTCGAGGATTCAAAATGGACTACCTCCAGTCGAGTTGCCTTCCCTATTCTTTATAAACACTATATTCTTATTAGCGGCCAGTGGTATCTTAATCAGAACCAAGAAAGCCTACCTCGAAGATCAAACCAGTCTATACAAGAAGTTACTGTGGATAGTATTGGGTTTGACTATAGTGTTTCTTCTCTGTCAGATTATTGCATGGCGTCAGATGCTTGATATGAATATCGCTATCGCTGGAAGTAATCTAGGTTCTTATCTCTATGTGATCAGTGGCATACACTTTCTACATGTTATAGCTGGAATACCCTTCTTAGCTTACTTTATCTTGGATGCTCGCAGAAGACTGATAGAACCTGCCAGTGTTTTGGTTTATCTTTCAGATCCTGATAAAAAAAGGAAATTGACCATATTGAGTATATACTGGCACTTTCTTGATGGGTTATGGATATTCCTCATATTATTCTTCTTGATCAATAGGATCATATGATCTTAATCGCTTCTTGTCCAGGCCCATACATATCCGTGGTGTCACATATGTATGATTTTGATTAATTTTGCGTTAGTATATCATCCTTCGGGATCATTATGTTTAATCACATTATATCATGAAACAAATATTTTACATTGTAATTTTAGCGGCAGCGTTTTTAACATCTTCTTGTCAGAAGGGAGTATTTAATATCAATGGTGCTATAAGTGACGCTCAAAACTTGTCTGTATATTTTGATAAGGTTGAGCCCATCTCCAACACCAACAGCATAGTTGCACGAGGCACTGCTGATGCCAATGGAAAATTCTCAATATCATTGGAAGAAAAGCCAACGGTCGGTACTTATAGGGTAAGAATCGGGGCGAAGTCAGTATTTCTCATTTTAGATGGTACTGAGACCGACATAGATATATCAGGTTCATTAAGTGACATATCTAAGTTTAATTACAACATAACAGGTTCAGCTCTTACAGATGCATATACATCCAAGATCAAGGATAATATCAATGGATCGCTAACGCTGGCAGATCTTAAAGCATACGTTATGAAAGATGCGGATCCATTAGTTGCCATGATGATAGGTACGCAGAGGTTCGTACAAGTGACAGAAGCACCTCTTCATAATAATATCAGCAAGAGACTCAAATCTTCATATCCTGATCTCGATGTTACCACTCAATATGAAGGATTTGCGCAAGCGATGAATAGAGAACTTGCCAAGCAACAAGCACTTGCTAAGGTGAAGGTAGGAGAAGTAGCGCCTGATATAGCATTGCCTAGTGTTAACGGTAAGGATATGAAGTTGTCTGACTTGCGCGGGCAAGTGGTTCTTCTTGATTTTTGGGCCAGTTGGTGTGGACCATGCAGACGAGAAAATCCTAATGTAGTAAGGGTTTATGACAAGTATGAGCCGAAAGGATTTACTGTCTACAGTGTCTCTCTTGACCGACAACGAGATAGATGGATTAAGGCGATAGAAAAAGATAATCTCAAGTGGAATTCACATGTAAGTGACCTCAAATATTGGCAGTCTCAAGCCGCAGCGACTTATGGTGTATCAAGTATACCTCGTACGTTCTTACTAGACCGTGATGGCAAGATCGCAGCGATCAATCCGAGACGTAATCTTGAAGAGGCAGTAGTTAATCTTCTATAGGCTTTCGCCAAATAAAATATGACTTAAGATCCCCGATGCTACAGCAGCATTGAGAGAATCGGCTGTGCGATTATCTGCACCTGCTATGTGTAT
>CAZRXJ010000408.1:0-3030 GCA_964604025.1 uncultured Saprospiraceae bacterium
GGTTATAAAAATATCAATAACATAAACAGTCAGTCTTTTGTAGATGTCTATAATCGTAAGGCGGAACATAAATATGACGGTATGTTTTATGGATTAGAATATAGTCAATATATACATGAGGATGCGCCGTTTGGATTCTCTCTACTAGTGGGCAAGCGGCTTAATAGGAGGACATCACTAGGTGTAAATGTTCGTCTTAGAAGACATAAAGAACGTGTTGGTGTTACATTTATCGATCCCTATTTTGTTTATGGGGGCGCTTATCTTAGACGCTATATCTCTGAAGCGAAGGTCAGGCTTTTCACTGATGCTACCTTGGGTTATACAGTGTCCACTAATAGTGGCATACAATGTTGTACAATTGATCGCGATTACAAAGGAGGCGTGCAGGTATCGATCGGAGGAGGTATACAAATAGCAAATGACAGTCCATTGTCACTAATAGTAAAAACAGGACTAACATATAGTAGGACTTCAGGGGAGATAAATTCTATTGATAATATAGATCAGACTTTTGAAAGTTCTTATAACAAACAATATTATATTCCATATCTGAACGTGGGTATAGAATTCTAATTGTCGCTTTACAATCTCTTTTTTCTATTTTCATCAATTGATGCTTCTGCCGTTTTAGAAGAATTGGAGACAAGTGAATTGATGTTCTGCATTTCTGTGGTAGTAAGATTGCGCCATTTGCCTTGAGCGATACCGTCTATGCGGATATTCATGATACGTATACGCCTGAGTGATGTGACCTCATAACCCAGATAAGCGCACATCCTTCTGATCTGTCTATTGAGTCCCTGAGTGAGTACAATCTTGAAGGTATGTGTATCCACTTTTGTAACAAAACACTTTTGTGTTACAGTGTCAAGGATAGGGACGCCTGCACCCATCTTTTGTATAAACTTATTGGATATCGGTATGTCTGTGGTGACTATATACTCTTTCTGATGGTTGTTGCCTGCGCGAAGTATCTTGTTGACTATATCCCCATCGTTAGTTAGAAAGATGAGTCCTTCAGATGGTTTATCTAATCTGCCAATTGGAAATAATCTTTCTGGATATCCTATGTAATCTATAATGTTATCTCTCTCTTTAAGATCAGTAGTGCAGACGATGCCACGTGGTTTATTGAAGGCTATATATACCGCCTTAGGCTTATTAGAAAGTGGCTTGTCATCGATACTGACAGTGTCTCCATCAAATACGCGATTGCCTAAGATAGCCACTGTGCCATTGATCTTAACACGACCTTCTTTGATTATTTTATCTGCCGCTCGTCTGGAGCAGACACCTGTCTCACTGATGTACTTATTGAGACTTGTAGAATGTTCGTTGGATCTATCCAATTCGTATTTTCTTTATTTACAAAAGTGTTATCCTCATAATTACAAACAACGCTTCTTGATGCAAAGATGACTAATTAATCCCTTTTAATCTTAAGATGCTTTCTGGACCACAACACATAAGCAAATCCAGAATACTGAGATCAGTAACGAATCCATGATCTTCACTGAACACTTGCTCATATCGGATCGGTTCTAAAGTTGTGGAACCATTCTTACCAAGTTGATATGTGGCACGATGATCTGTCAAAGTGTCATTATAATCTCGGATGTAGCGCTCTGTGGCTTTGATCGCAACGGGACTACTTAATTGTTCATTAACCCAATGAAGCAAAGCAAGATTGAAGTCCCAGAGGTAATCCCAACGCTGCTCCAGAAGTGGATAAAGGTCGTCTATGAGATATTCATAATAAGGGGCCGATCCGTAGTTAGAAGTGATCTGCTTTATCAATATCTTATGCCAAGGATCATCATAAGATATACGTACATCACGGATGGGTTGTTGGGCATTCTTACCACTCGATAAGGGGATCGAGAAACTCACCCTTCCCTGAGGCCCATTGAGGTGGATGCGATTACGAAAGCTTCTCTTTTGATAGTGTTCTTGCGCTTCGACCAATAACGTAGAATGTCTTACTATTGCACGCATCACTGGGATAGGTGGTAAGCACATTGTCTCTATCAAGATGGTATCCATGGATTGCAATATTACAATATGGTAGCAAGCTATGCTAAGATTAAGTATGTAGATATCGAGGATCAACTGATAGTTCTCGATCCACTAGCTGATCTTGATTGTGTCGTGGTCATACCATCATATGCAGAGACAGAGTTGTCTACAACATTGCGGAGTCTTGACGACTCCATGTCAAAGTGGTGTACTTTGTCTAGCGATCATAAAAGTAGGGTAGAAGTAATCGCACTGATCAATCAGTCAGAGGATGTAGATGCGTCATATGATGCCATCAATCATCAGTGTTATGCAGCTGCCATCAATGTATCATTGGCCCAATTGAAAGTTCACCTTGTGTTCATCACTGAGATACCCGCAAAAAAAGCGGGCGTTGGATTGGCACGTAGATTGGCGATGGACGAAGCTGCACTAAGACTGGCAGCAGTAGGTAACAATAGTCAAGGGTTGATCGTCAACTTGGATGCAGATTGTACGGTGTCTTCTAATTACTTAGAAAGCATCCGAACTTTTATGAATGCCAGACCGAAAATTGACTTGGCCAATATCCACTTCGAACATGATCTTTCTACAGCCCTTCATGCAAAAGGCAAAGCTGCCATCATCGATTATGAACTACATCTGCGATACTTCATAGGTATGCAAAGATGGCTGGGATTGCCATATGCCTACCAGACGATAGGAAGTGCATTTGTCGTGCGGTCAGATGTCTATGTCAGTATGGGGCGCATGAATCTACGCAAAGCAGGGGAGGACTTTTATTACATTCATAAATTCACCAAGAAAGGCACCGTTGCTGATCTCAATAGTGCC
Source organism: uncultured Saprospiraceae bacterium (assembly GCA_964604025.1). Taxonomy (GTDB): domain Bacteria; phylum Bacteroidota; class Bacteroidia; order Chitinophagales; family Saprospiraceae; genus JAJRXG01. The sequence goes on from CAZRXJ010000408.1 coordinate 2,854, forward strand.
GCCGTATATCCTTCTAGTCGGTCGTCTTTCAGGGTTCCATTTGGTACAGGTAAAGCGGTAGCTGATCTCTTATCGAGTGACGAAGATTATACGACTTATCATCCTCAAAGCTTTATCGACTTGCGTATATTGATTGATAACGTCGACCTTCTTTTTGAAAAAGATGATGTCGACATG
>CAZRXJ010000409.1:0-3028 GCA_964604025.1 uncultured Saprospiraceae bacterium
TCTAATTGACTATTTATTCAATGCTGATGGTGATCTGGGTTTCCTAATTCATTGAATTGAAATGTAGAAGGATGCTTCTTCTGGAATATGTATTACTTCCGATTACCCGTTTTAAAGAATGATTATAGATTTGCTAATTTCCTGTTAGCCTTTTTACTTCTTTCAACAATATGCCCAACGCAGGTACATACATGTCTCCATGATTATAACCTTCTAATTCATACAAAGTACAGTCTGTATGTCCTATCAATTGCATCATTCGCCACATGTAAGCATTTTCTTCATATCGTCCTAGTAGTTCTTGATCTCGATCGCCAGTTATAATGGTATAAGGTGGAGCGTCTTTTCTAATTAAGGCGATGGGTGCATATTTGTCGACAACAACTTCTTTACCATCTATACCTCGTTCTTCGCGTTGTGTAAAGTGAGTGATGGCGTGACCGCTAAATGGAATAAGACCTGCGATATCATCAGCTTCGACATTGTACCTAGCAAGATAAGATTTGTCCAATCCGATCATACTTGTCAGATAGCCACCTGCAGAATGTCCTGATACAAAGATACGATCACTACTGCCGCCATAGTCCGCTATATGCTCAAATGTCCAGGCGACTGATGCGGCAGCATCTTCGATATAAACGGGGTTTTTGACCTTTGGAAAGAGCCTATAATTAACTGCTACGATTGCTATACCTTTCTCTTTCAGTTGTTCTGGGATAAACTTTTGTCCAGCACGCAATCCACCACCATGAAACCACACAACCGTAGCAAAGCTGTCAATGTCAGTAGGGTAGTAGATGTCCAAGACACATCGTTCAGCTTGATATTCCTCTTCGTTCTGACTGTAATATGAAATGTTCTCGATAGTCTTATAATCTGATGGAGTCGATTGAGATATGCCAGAGACTACTGTTAATAGTAATGTGCAAATTGTAATAAAAGAAGAAATTGATATTAGTTTCATAATCTCTTGCTGTTGAGATGAGTTAATATGTCTGCTACTATGAATGAACTTCCACCGATATATATCAGATCTTTTGAATTGGCCGCAGCGCATGCTGCTTGATATGCTTGGGTTACATCATCACACAACACACCAGTTAAATTATAATTTTCTGCCTTGTCTTGAAGTTCTCTTTTAGGTAGAGCTCTGGATATGGAAGGTTGTGTGAAGTAGTAATTATAATCAGGATGGAGCATCTGTAAGATCTTGTCTACATCTTTATCACCCACAAAACCCAATATACAGTGTATGTCTTCATAATCACATGACTCGATATGGGACAACACTTTTTTAATCGCATCTTCATTGTGAGCGCTATCTGTGATAACGTCTGGTTTGCTATCTAACTTTTGCCACCGTCCTATATAATTGCTTAGTGTTCTATATTGCTCGATGCCCATTTTTATAGATAATGGACTTATCCTTATTCCAATTTCTTCTGAATAAATCTTTATGGTCTGAAGTGTTGTAATAATATTTTCTATGATAAATGGTCCTTGATCTGAAAGTTGAAATGTGTATTGTTCTTCCGCAGTGTTGTGTCCGATTCTAATTACATTATCGAATCTTTGACCTTCCCATTCTAAAGATGCAAAACTTAAAGATGCCTTCTTTTCTTTTCCCTTTTTTATAAATACATGATCACAGCTAGGTTGATACCTACCGATAACGACTGGTCTTTCAGTTTTTATAATTCCTGCTTTTTCTCCGGCGATAGTATAGATGTCTGGGCCAAGCATATTCTGGTGATCAAGACTGATATTAGTGATGACAGATAGAAGCGGATTTATAATATTGGTGCTATCCAATCTTCCGCCCAGACCTGTCTCAATGACTGCGATATCAACCTGTTCATCCTTGAAATATTGAAATGCCATCGCTACTGTTACTTCAAAAAAAGAAGGATGCAAAGACTCCATTAAGGATTGTTGTTCTGCTACAAAGTTGGTCACATATTCTTCTGATATATAGATGCCGTTGATCTTTATTCTTTCTCTAAAGTCTTCGTAGTGTGGTGAAGTATAAAGGCCGACTTTTAGACCACTCGCTTGTAGTATCGATGAGATAAGATGTGCAGTTGTTCCTTTGCCATTAGTGCCTGCTATATGGATGGTGGGATAACTAAGATGAGGATTGCCAAGTGAGCTAGCTAAGGCTGTGATATTAGTCAAGTCCTTTTTTATAGCCGCTGAACCGACTCGCTGATAGACAGGAAGTTGCTGATAGAGATAAGTAATGGTCTGTTGATAATCTCGCATGATACTATAATCGCAAAGTAATTGGAATTGTGATTCTTGATGACTCTTTACAAGTTTATTTTGATCATTTTTGAGCTATGCCTTTAGCGCGTTATGATTATATAATATGTGGTGCTGGTCTCGCTGGTCTGAGCTTAGCACATCGATTATCTGACCCATCATTTGCTGACAAGCGCATATTAATCATAGACAGGTCTCCTAAGAATATTAATGATCGCACATGGTCCTTCTGGGCCAAGCCTTCTTTTGATAGATATAAAAAGATATATCGCAAGTCTTGGGATCGATTGGCATTCTATGCGCCTGATGTCGAGGTGATATCAGATGTACAGCCGTATCAGTACCACACCATACGTGGATTAGATTTTTACAACCACACATTAAGCACCATAGAGGGTTGCCAACACATAGACTTTCTATTGGCTTCAGTGGATGATATCACTGATCACGGAGATCATGTAGTTGTTATGGCTGATGACCAAGCAATTAAGGCTGATTATGTATTTGATAGTATTGTGCAGTCTTTTCCTGATGGGGAGGAGTTGTTTGTATGGCAGCATTTTATGGGGTGGGAAGTAAAGTTGACTGAAGGAAGTTGGGATGATACTACTGCCACTTTTATGGATTTTAGAGTAGATCAAGGTGATGATACAAGGTTTGTCTATGTACTTCCATTTGACAAGACAACAGCCTTAGTTGAGGCAACTATATTCTCGAAGGACATATGGACTGATGAAGCTTATGAGCATATGCTTTCCTCCTATAT
>CAZRXJ010000410.1:0-3025 GCA_964604025.1 uncultured Saprospiraceae bacterium
CTTAGAGACGGAGATCTTTGTTCTTCTTGTGAAAAGCCAAGTAACGATAGTGAAGCAGATGTATTCTTTAGATATACCGATGTTGATGTTGATGGTTTTTATACTTATGACCAGGTCATTAAGGTCGTTGATAACACACCACCAGTTGTAGATGCACCACTTGAAGTTGAAGTAGAGATCAGTAGTGGAGCTACGGCTAAGGATGATAACTTCGATGATTGTGTTGGCACTGTAGTTGTATCAGCACTTGCGATTGATCTATGTGGAGATGTAGTCCTTACTACGAGTGATGCAGCGTGGGATATAACAATTAGAGATGAAGATGGAGTAGTATTAAGAGATTTTAGAGATTTTGGTGATAGTGTATCTGTTACCTTAACTGGAACTGCTAATACAGAACAAATTATAACTTGGTCCATCACTGATGGTTGTAATAACGAAGCAGTTGATGCACATACCACAACGGTAATATTTACTGACAATGTAGTACCTGTTCCAATTTGTATCACAAGTTTGACTACATCAAGTATTAATTCGGGTGACGGCACAGCTACAATATGGGCAAGTGACTATGATATAGGAAGTTTTGACAATTGTAGCGAAGTGAAGTTCTTCTTCAAGAATGATGATGGGACGGCCAGCCCCAATTTAATATTCACATGTGATGACATATCTAATGGTATATCGACAGCCTTACAATTAGAATTATTTGTTGCTGATGATGCTGGAAATGAGTCATCGTGCAATGTCTCAATTAGAATAGATGATAACAATGATCTTTGCCCAGATAGTGAGGTTGAAGTAGCGACGATAACAGGACAAGTCACTACAGCGTTTGGTGATTTTATAGAAGGAGCAAGTATAACTCTTAATGGTAGAGATATTACAACTACAGATGAGTCTGGACTATATGCTTTTACTAATGTACCTGTTGCATCTTCTTATAGTATAGAAGGTACTAGAATTGACGGACCGCTCAATGGTGTAAGTACATTGGATCTTGTATTGATACAAAGACATATTCTAGCTTTAGAGAGATTTGACATACCATACAAAACTATAGCAGGAGATATCAATAGCGATGGCAGAGTAAGTGCATTAGATCTTGTACAACTTAGAAGATTGATATTGGGTCAGACAGATAACTTTCCAGAAAATGACAGTTGGAGATTTGTAGATCCTGAACAAGATTTTGAAAGCCCAACTTCTCCTTGGCCATTTGTAGAAGAGATCGTTATTATCAATCTGTCGGGAGATATGGCTAACCAAGATTTGCTGGGTATAAAGATAGGAGATGTCAATGGTAACGCTATAGCAAATAGCTTGTTAGCGGGCAATAGAAATTATAAAGAAACCAAATTGATAATAGAGGATAGACAATTGTATAAAGGTGAACATGCGACAGTAGCCGTTAGAATATCTGATGACATTGACATCACAGCCTTACAATTGACCTTAGAATCCGATGGAGCAACTATAAGTGGAGTTACCAAAGGTGCTCTTGATATAGCTGTAGATAATTATGCTCTTCATACGGATGACCTCATGACCTTGGCATGGTTTGATCAAGAAGGTGTTAAAGGATCTGGAATACTTTTTAATCTTGAGATTACGGCAACCAAAGATGGTTCGCTCAGTGATATGCTATCTATAACAGATCGTATCACTTCATCTGAGCTGTATGATACTCAGCTAGACGAGTCTATACTAAAGATTGAATTTGAAAACCCGGAGGCTATAACCAGTACATCTTTTGCTTTGATGCAAAATGAACCTAATCCTTTCAATCTTAATACAACGATTGCATTTCAATTGCCTCAAGAAGGTGATGTAACGCTCTCAGTGATAGATATATCAGGAAGGGTTGTATATAGCCAAAGTTCTTATTATAAAGCTGGATATCATGAAGTAGTTCTTTCTAAAGAACAAGTTCAGTCAAGAGGAGTATTATACTATCAATTAAAGACTGCATCTCAGACCGATACAAAGAAAATGATTCTTATAGATTAATTACAAAGCGGTAATTCTAACCTAATTACCATGAACCCGAGGAGACGGGCTGAGCATGACTCATTCATGCTTATGTCCATGCTTCTGAAAATGATAATAGATCGGCGACTACTTGGCAACAAGTAGTCGTTTTATTTTATATCTGAACTACTTGTGTTGTGTTAAGGCTAGATAAACACCATTGGTCCATCCAAATCCATCTTGAACAGGGTATTCGCCACCTCCGCCTTCTAAAGTTAGATCTTCAACATTGTATTTTTCGAGCATCTTACCTGTTCGTTCGTACACGTCTTTATTCAAAGTTGTCCATCTGTGGGCTATCTCTTGTGCTAGTTTTTTGTGATCATAATTCAATAATCCTTTTACAACGATCCATTGCAGCGGTGCCCAACCATTGGGAGCGTCCCATTGTTGACCAGTATGATATGGAGTGGTTACCACACCGCCTTCTTTCAAAAAAGTGCTTTTGATCTTGGCAGCACATTGATCCGCGTGTTCCTTGGTGCATAGATTGAAAAACATGGGAAACACACCAGCAAGTGATAGCTTGGAAGTAACCCTTTTTTCTTTCCAATTATAATCTGTAAAGAACCCTTCCTCTTTGTTCCAGAAAAGAGCATTAATTGCTTTTTTTCGATTGTTAGCGATGATGCCATAATTCAACCCAAGTTCTTCTTCTCCCACCTTTATGTAGCATTCTGATATTAGCTTCTCATGATGCCAAAGTAGACAATTAAGATCTATAGGTGAAATATGGGTTGTTATGATACTTTCTAATCTGTCGTTGTCTTCTAACCAACGACTTGAAAAATCCCAACCAGATTCGCATGCACCTCTTAGATTTCTAAAGAGTTCATTTTCTAAATTGCTATCTAATTGGATCAACGCCCAGTCATCTCTGAACATCTCTTCTCTCGGTGTATTCTTGTTGTCATAATATCTGTTTAATATCACCTTGCCATCCAATTTGATAATTCTCTGCATAGCAGTGCCAACTTCAAGCTCTTTGCTAAGC
>CAZRXJ010000411.1:0-3003 GCA_964604025.1 uncultured Saprospiraceae bacterium
ATTGTGTTGCGAACATGCCTGGTGCAGTACCATATACATCTACAATCGCACTAACTAATGCAACGCTACATCATGCTATACAACTAGCAAATAAAGGCTGGGAGCAAGCATGTCACGATAACGCAGCTTTGCGCAAAGGACTTAATGTTGTGAAGGGCAAGATCGTCTATAAGGCCGTTGCTGAAGCTTTCGGCATGGATTATACACCAGTAGGATAGATAAGTTACACAAAATCTTCGCCTAAGTACTTGGCACTATGTTTCTGGAGTCTTCGAAGTTCTAAAGCCTCCTCATCAGATAGTTGAGTATATGCTAGGTATTTGCCTTTCTGCGGTATGAACTCATCTTCTTCTTCTTGTACAAAAGGATACCGCTCTCCACCTAATCTATCTAATTGTCTTTCATACTCTTCTTCTTCCCATTCTTTAGAAAGCACTCGTGATCCTGGGATACCCTTTACCAGCACATAATGCAGTGCAACGATAGCTCCCCAAGGTAGAAGTGGATAGAAGTACCACATGATGTAAGGGTTGGTAAGTATGTTGAGTAAGAAAAAGAATACACCCATTATGGCATAAAGTGACATATGGATGTATAATCTTCTTATTGACTTCACTTTCTTCTTCGCCTTGATTCTAATGTCTCTATCCATCTGTATATGCAAGTTTTTAATGTGGATTAATCCAAATGTATTGCTATATAAGTGTATATAATCATCTTCGATACAATTGATCGACCAATTGTAATAATTAATAGATAGACAGATTTAGAGTATGCGACTAAGGCTTGGAAGTGATCTCTATGACACCATTTCCTCCTCTATCGCCATATTTGTTAGCGGCTCTTGTTGCAGGTAGTATATTGATCTTGGTGATCTTATATACATCGACGGCATAAGAGGCTTGGTTATAGTCTCTTCCTCTTTGATCTCCATTGATCACATACAAAGGTTCTTGCGATCCTTCTACAGACTTGTAGCCTCTCACAAGAATCTTATAGTTAGGAGCATTGCCAGTGATCTGGAGTCCCGATTTTGTTCTTAAAAAATCAATTAACTCAAGATTTGGTTTCTCTTTGAGCATATCAAGTGACGTGGTCTTCTTTTCTTTATCTCCAGACGAAGAAGATTGAGTAGAAGAACATGACATGATCATCAATAAGGCGAGCGAAGCAATTATATATCTCATTTATTTTGTTTAGGATTACTTAAAGGGATTAATATAGACAATTATCCGAAATGATACCATGTATAGTATAAAAGTAAACTTGTCATTGTTCGCTGTCGCAAATGTATGAGACCTCCTTTATGTACTTTTCGCATATAAGGATCTAAAGAGATTATTATGTATGTTTATTCAAGACTAGTGAAGGATATAAAGCGTCAAATTTGTCGCTTCAACAATTAAAATAAATATATTTAAATCTGCTGCAAGATATGTTACAATAGAATCAATTGTTGTGTACATTGATTGTTAGTTAATACTGAAAAAATACAAAGAATAGAAGCATGATAAAGATTGAATTTTACGGAGCGGATTGGTGTCCAGACTGCCGTAGAGCAAAGGCATATCTCAAAGAACATAATATTGAGTATGACTTCATAGATGTTGACATAGATGAAGAAGCAACAAGACGAGTTGAATCAATCAACAATGGAAAACGAATCATTCCTACGATAATTATCAATGGAATATCTCATACAAATCCAAACAACGATAAGTTAGCTTCTATACTTGGGATAAATGAAGGTTATAGAATCATATTGTATGGAGCGGACTGGTGTCCAGATTGTAGGAAGTCAAAGGCTTTTTTAAATGATAATAAGGTCAATTATCAATTTATCGATACAGAACAAAATGATTGGGCGATACCCATAATTAGAAAACTTAATAATGGAAAGCGAAGGATTCCTACTATCACGATCAATGATGATGTCGTGCTGGTAGAACCTTCTAATGAAGAGTTACGTCAGGCTCTTGAAATTAATGAAGTTAAAGAAGAAAGAATCTTTGATACGGTCATCATTGGGGGAGGAGCAGCAGGCCTTACCACTTCAATTTATGCACAAAGAGACAAGTTTGATACACTTATATTAGAAAAGACAACGATAGGAGGCAATGCTTTTGTCACTCAGAAAATAGAAAACTATCCAGGTTTTACCTCCATATCAGGACCTGAACTTATGAACAAAATGGAAGAACAAGCTCGTACTTATGGTGCTGAGATAAAAACAGGTGAAGATGTCATCTCTATAGAAAGAGATAAGGAATTATTTGAAATCAAGACAGCTACAAAGAGTTATTATGGCAAATCCGTGGTTCTATCAACTGGGTCAACGTATCGTAAGTTGGGCATCCCTGGAGAATCGGACTTGATTGGATCAGGTGTTCATTTTTGTGCTACATGTGATGGTGCCTTTTATAGAGGTAAAGATATTATTGTAGTTGGCGGTGGAAACTCTGCGTTAGAAGAAGGCATATTTCTAGCGGGCTTTTGCAATAGTGTAAAAATTATCCATAGAAAAAGTGAGTTTAGCGCTTCAGACACTTACATTGAAAAATTAGAACGGATTAAAAATATCACCACATACATGAATAAGACTTCTTTGGAATTTGTTTCTGATGAAGCTGGACTATTCAAAGAATTGAAAATAGAAGATAATGAAACAAAAAAGCACGAGTTGTTATCAGCTGACGGCGTTTTCATTTTCATAGGATTGATACCCAATACTAAACCGTTTGAAGATTTAATAGAACTTGACAGTAGAGGATTTATTAAAACTACAGGTTTGGCAGCCACTTCTCAAGAAGGCATATTTTCCGCTGGTGATTGTAGAGAAGGTGCAATTGCTCAGGTAGCTGCGGCAACAGGTGAAGGTGTACTAGCAAGTTATGGCCTTCGGGATTATTTGAAAGAATTGTAGTTTTTTGCTTTCGCGTTTAATCATCTGTCACAGCGACCTATTGTCAGATTGGAGATCAACTTATGTATAGACTGATCACC
>CAZRXJ010000412.1:0-2998 GCA_964604025.1 uncultured Saprospiraceae bacterium
CTTTGGCTTGGCATCTACTAATCCTAACATCGTAGGTATAGAGGGGCCATATAAATCTGCATCCATTAAGCCGACTTTATACCCTTTCTTTTGTAATGACAAGGCAAGGTTCACTGATATTGTAGACTTACCTACTCCACCCTTGCCAGAACCAACGGCGATGACGTTCTTGACTTGTGGAAGAATGGTCTTTGCTCCACCACCTTGTTTGTTAGCAAAATGTATATGTACCTCTGCTTCTTTGAATGTATCCTTAAGCAATGCATAACATTCGGAATTGATGGCAAACTTAGCTTGCTGACCCAGGTCATTGACTGACAGTGTGAACATAATCTGCTTTCCTGTCACTTTAAGTTCACTTACTCTTTTGCCTTTAATCAGGTCTATCCCTGTGGTTGGGTCCTTAATCTGTCTCAGTACATCTACTACTTGATTGTTATCTATCATAGCGCTGCAAATTTGCTCTTATTTCTGTGGGTATCAAAATGGATATGATAATACAAGTCAATATCTTTCTCTACAGTTGTGCATTTTCATCATTTTCTGCGTCTAAAGGATATATACCTCATATGAAATACATATTACTCCTACTTTCGATGACATTATGCCTGAATATGAATGGCCAAGGGTTACAGAATTTTAAGCTATCTGAAGGTCTGTCAAAGGGAGCTGGCAAGACTTATGGTGCTTATTGTGGCATCGCTGGTCAGCATCCACCGACCAGAATCGCCGTTGAAAAACTTATAGAAGCTGAAGACTTAAGTAAGCTTGAGGAATGGCTCAATAGTCCTAATCTGGTCGTTCAGACATATGCAGCTGAGGCATTCATAAGGCTATCAGAGAGGCTAGATCTATCTCAAGAAGTGATGTATCAAGTTGAAGTGATACGCAATAAAGATGAGATCATAACTACATGCAAAGGTTGTGTCTATGATAAACTGACGATCAAAGAGTGTCTGGAAGGAGTGAAGCCGATGGCCAAATCTCAAAACAATAAAAATGTAAAGAGCTTCTAGCCTAGGTTAAGCAATCCCCATCGCCACCACCGCACATAATAACAGATACCTGTTCTCATCATCTATGCATTCGAATCCATACTTGGCGTTATCATTAGCAGATAACTTAGGATGAGCACGTGCTACTCTTTTTAATCTTCGGTAGATGTCAATCGTATAATCTTTCATCGAGCCTTTTATTCTAAATTCTTCACCCTTCATACTTTTGATGACTAATCGCTTAGAAAAGAGAACACGCTTTTTTATGATAGACCCTATAACTTGCCCATCATAGTAGATGTCATGGCTAAAATTAGAAAGTCCTTTTCTTTTTAATTGTCCAATCTCGACATGATATCGGTCGTAGATTATAATTCGCCTGTTAAAGACAGAGGATGATTGTTCGAATCGCAATGCTATATCACCGATCTCTGTTCTGACCTCAGTCTCCTTTCCATTCTTCCAAAAATCCTTATCTATCAAGTAGATCATAAAGGAATATTACCGTGCTTTTTCTTAGGTAAAGCTGCTACTTTATTTTCTAACATGGAAAATGCCCGTATAAGTTTCCTTCTTGATTCTCTTGGAAATATTACTTCATCAACAAATCCTCTTTCTGTGGCACTATATGGATTAGCAAACAATGTGGCATACTCAGTTTCCTTCTCTTTCAATTTAGCTTCTGGATCTGCGGCTGCCTTAATTTCTTTTTTAAAGATAATCTCACTGGCTCCTTTCGCTCCCATAACAGCAATCTCCGCACTGGGCCAAGCATAGTTTAGGTCAGCTCCTATATGCTTAGAGTTCATAACATCATATGCCCCACCATATGCCTTGCGCGTAATCAAGGTGACTCTTGGCACGGTTGCTTCGCTAAATGCAAAAAGCAATTTAGCTCCATTTGTAATAATGCCATTCCATTCTTGATTAGTACCTGGTAGAAATCCTGGCACATCTACAAGTACCAAAAGTGGAATGTTAAAACAATCACAGAATCTTACAAATCTTGCTGCTTTCTTAGAACTCTCTACATCCAGTACACCTGCAAGACTCAACGGTTGATTAGCGACGATGCCTATACTTCTTCCCGCCAATCTTGAGAATCCTACGATGATGTTATCAGCATATTCGGAATGAATCTCCATAAAAGAATCTTCATCAACTATACCTACTATGACATCTTTCATGTCATAAGGTTGCTGAGCACTTTCTGGAACTATAGTTTCTAATTGCTCTCGGTATTCTTCTTTTAATTCATAAGGCAGATGAACAACTTTGTCTTCACAATTCTGCGGAACATAGCTTAACAATTTTCTAATTTGGCGTAAGCAATCTAAATCATTGTCAGCCGTAAGATGCGTTACTCCTGACTTACTCGCATGAGTATGTGCGCCACCGAGCTCTTCAAAAGTTACTTCTTCATTGGTGACCGTTTTTACAACATTAGGACCTGTCACAAACATATAACTGCTGCCTTCCACCATCAATGTAAAATCTGTCATAGCAGGACTATAGACAGCACCTCCCGCGCATGGACCCATGATGGCCGATATCTGTGGTATCACCCCCGACGCTTGAACATTGCGATAGAAGATATCAGCATAACCGCCTAGCGATCTTACACCTTCCTGTATCCTAGCACCTCCAGAATCATTGAGGCCAATCAATGGCACTCCTACTTTCAATGCCAGATCCATAATCTTACATATCTTCTCCGCGTGCGTCTCAGATAATGAACCACCGAATACTGTAAAGTCTTGTGCAAAAACATACACTTGCCTGCCGTCTATAGTGCCGTAGCCAGTCACTACTCCATCTCCATAGAAGATCTGATCTTGCATACCAAAATCCGTGGTCCGATGGGTCACTAAAGCACCGATCTCTTCAAATGAACCAGGGTCTAAAAGAACTTCTATTCTTTCACGTGCAGTGAGCTTGCCTCCTTTGTGATGCTTATCGATGCGTCGTTGTCCGCCGCCTTGCTTGGACAAAGCCAACTTTTC
>CAZRXJ010000413.1:0-2997 GCA_964604025.1 uncultured Saprospiraceae bacterium
GTAGCACTGCAACTCTGAGATCAGCAAAATTAGAAGTAGACCTTAGATATCGCGTCAATGCTTTATACCATATTCGTTCTGCTATACTTGCACGTTCATCTATATCGCGACCATACCCTTCGTCCGTTACAAAATTGAAGTATACAAAGTTAGGGATGCCACTATTGATGTGTACACCGCCATTGTCTTCCGTCCCAAAAAATTGTTGGTTCACTGTTGAAGGCTGATAACCTGGATCACCAACCCTTGTTCCTCCATTGTTGGGATTGCCCATGTCACGTAGCGCCCCTGTTCTAAATATGTTGGGATTAGATATATCTTCTCCAATTCTAAAGTCTTCTCTTTCAATCATAACACCGAAGACATCAGCAAAGTGTTCGTTAAGTGCTCCAGGCTCTCCTTGATAAACAAGATTGGCCGTAGTCTGAATCACACCATGTGACATCTCATGACCGGCAACATCAAGTGCCTTAGCCAATGGAGCATTAAACGCTTCATTGCCATTGCCATAAAATATAAATTCACCATTCCAAAAAGCATTGTCCATCGGTGTGCCATCTTCATCTGCAACATTAACAAATGACACTATGTTGGTACCATTGTCAGTGATGGACTCTCTACCAAAAGTATTTTTAAAATACTCGTATGCTCGACCTCCATTAACATGAGCGGAGACAGCACTTGGATTATTCCAATTAGAAGCTCCAGATGAAGCAGCTATGTCATAATCAAAGTTGTCGTTAGTTGGACTAGTGTTTCCAGCATCTAAAGTTAGAATCACACCATTAAGCAGTCTGTCACTGTCATTGCAACTGGTCTGATTGCCTCCTCTGAACATTTCTCTTGATGCATCTACTAAGAAGAACCCATCTGTGCATTGGTATATATTGATATTCTGATTGTTGCCATTTAGATCGCCTCCGCTACCAGTTGCCCTGCCATCCAACAATGGAGTATGTTTGGTATTATTGAAACTATGGTTATGGTATTTGCAAAGCGTATTATATCGTTGTATAATAGAGCCGTTGTTGGCATCAATTATAATTGTCTCACGATCCGCAATTGTCGGAAAGATGTCAACATTATAGACCAGACGATATACATCTTCGGACTTTATAATGTTGAGTTGACTACTCACTTGCTTATGTTGAAAGAGGGACTTTAATTTCCCAGTTATGGGTATGAATTTATCAACAGATTGAATTGCAATCTCTTCAGCCTTCTTAGTGTTAATCTTTGGATGTACATTAAAATCAGAAGGTACTTTCTTTATTCTGCCTTGTACCATATAGATGTTACCTTGCTCTTCGTGAACTGTCAGTTCTCCACCATATACCTTAACCCCTTGGTGTACCTGATCAACTGAGGAGTGCAATCTGCCAGCCTGATCTTTGGTAGTTAGTACATTTATTAATTGTTGAGACGGGTCATCTAATTGAAAAACATCTTTGACATGATCGAGATATCGTAGGCACCTTTCACGATGGGTTTTATAATGCCTTACAGATGCGATACTTCCCTTGATGGCCATGATCTCTCCTGTCTGCGGGTCATATGTCGGTGTAAGTTCATGTTCTAATATAGAAGAAGCAAGAACCCTTGGTTTATAATGTCTAGATATCAGTTTGGAAGATGTCCGCTTAGCAGATTGAAATATATCTACTGCTTCTTGAGTAATACTTAATTGATCTATGTTATTAATCGGAATCTTACCTTCTCCCGTAAGTTCTATTTTGACTTGACCTCTTAGTGAGTATTGTAATAAAATTATAATCGTAAACAGTACTATGCGCATGACTTAATTCGTTTTTATAATCACTTCGCCTTTAATTTTTTCTCGAAGTTAATTTCATTAATATGCCGTGCAGTTTTTGAATTTCTTTTGAAGGTTCATGATCTGCAGAACCCCACGTTATCTTGTTTTTAATGGGTTGTGATTCGTTTTGCGAAGACCATCCCGCAACCTTGATATAGTGATATCTATTGCCTGGATAATCATGATTGAGTGTTCTCAGTTCTAATTGATCGATCTGAATGAACAACTGAGCAGTTGTAGCTTGTTTTATTGTTCCAATATCACCCCAAGGTTCGGTGATGTTAGGTTTTTGTTGCAATGTTCCATTTGCCGAAAGGCGAAAATCCTTAGACATACCTGAAAAACCTCCTCCCGACCCAAAGTAGAGGTACTGATCTGATGCCTTATTAGATGACTGGGATGCACACGCCACAACTATTGTGACTAATAGTGATAGAGTGATGATGATAAAAACACGCATAATTTTTTATAGTCTGAACACAAGATACTACTCAATAGAATACCTATGGTGAAAATCTTTAATATAATAAGTTAAAGTCTTTCCTGCTCTATGATAAGAAGATGCGGTTCTGAGTAGAAAGTAAGATTTTAAGTCCTCAGATAGGAAGCTCCATTGATATCCCATATCCCACCAGTCATCCAGTCATTCGCAGCTGCCATCAATAAAACAGATTGCGCCACTTCAGCTGGTTGCGCGACCCGATTCATAGGGCTTTGAGATTTTATTCTGTCACCAGGTTCACCCTGTAGTCGATCATATGCCATCTCTGTTTCAACAAATCCAGGTGCTACTGCTCCCACAAATATGCCATATGGTGCAAGTCTTTGCGCAAGCGATTGGGTCAATGAGTTCAGACCCGCTTTGCTCGCTCCATACGCCGGTTGCTCGGGTTCGCCTCTGAATGCGCCTCTTGAGGAGACATTGATGATCTTACCACTGCCTTGCCTGATCATAATCTGAGCCGCTTGATAACAGATATTGGAAGGGCCAATTAAGTTAGTACCTAAGATTGTGTTCCATCCTTGTTGCCAGTCTGCATATGAACTTTGATCGATCGGATGATGATAGCCCATGCCCGCATTATTGACTACTATATCTATTTGCCCATAAGTCGCATGCACTTGTTCGAACAATTGAGCCACTTGAACGGCATCGCTTACGTCGCATTGGAGTGTTAGAT
>CAZRXJ010000414.1:0-2981 GCA_964604025.1 uncultured Saprospiraceae bacterium
CATGATAATCCCAGAAAAGCTGGAATAGTTAGTGATAGTATAAACTATAAATATTGTAGTTGTAGGTCTTATTATGATGGTAAGGTTGAGTTTGGTTTTTTGACGTTGTTGTAGCGTTGGGGAAGGGCTGGTAAAGTGCTGAGGCTTTGTAGAGCTGAGGCCGGAGGCCTGCAGCAACACACAGAAGGGCTGAGGCCAGAGATCTGCAGCAACACACAGTAAGGCTGAGGCCGGAGGCCTGCAGCAACACACAGAAGGTCTGAGGCCGGAGGCCTGCAGCAACACACAGTAAGGCTGAGGCCGGAGGCCTGCAGCAACGCATAGAGGGGGTACCACAGAAGCTAGCGTTCTTGTAGGCCTCTGGCCTCAAGGATGCGGTGTAGTGAAAGCCTCAAGAGAGCAGCGACATGATCCATTGGGGAAATAATTCTATTTTTGAGATATACTCAATGCTTCGATAATGTTTGTCTTTGGAAAAGATAGGTTGTCTTGCTCATCAGCTATCGACATGGCACATGCAGATCTAAAGTGCGGCATTGATATAGACATAGAGCGGCAAGTAACAGATAGTAGGAAGAAGGTAGAACATATCTTGGCTTCAGGTAAGACAGTTTATGGGATCAATACGGGATTCGGGCCATTGTGTGATACACATATATCAGAAGAAAAGACGAGCCTCTTACAACGCAATCTGTTGCTTACACATGCTGTAGGTGTTGGAGATAACGCAGACAAGAAGATATCTAAGTTGATGTTGATATGCAAGCTTCAAGCTCTGTGTCAGGGATATTCTGGTGTAAGATTGGTCGTTGTAGAAAGGATCTTATACTTCATCCATCATGACTTGATTCCTGTTGTGCCTGAACAAGGGTCTGTAGGTGCATCAGGTGATCTTGCGCCATTGTCTCATTTGTTTTTACCGCTCATAGGAGAAGGAAGTTTCTGGGTTGGCGATCAACAAGAAGAAGCTTCTGTTATCCTTGCACAACACAACTTGGATCCTATACAATTAGAAGCCAAGGAAGGACTTGCATTGATCAATGGTACGCAGTTCATACTCGCTCATGCAGTTGTAGGTTTAGATCGGATGAAGTATCTACTTGATCTTGCTGATATAGCAGGAGCGATGAGTCTTGAGGGATTTCAAGGTAGTGCTGCTCCTTTTAGAGCAGAGCTACATCGTATCCGTCCATTTGCTGGAAGCATAGAAGTTGCTGAACGTATACGCAGATTGCTATCTGGTTCTGACAATATAGTATCTCATCAAGATTGTGGTCGAGTACAAGATCCATATTCTATAAGATGTATCCCTCAAGTACATGGCGCATCTCGCGCAGCATGGTATCACTTGTCCGAGTTAGTCGATATCGAACTCAATTCTGTTACTGATAATCCTATCGTCTTAAGTGACCAAGAGGCGATATCTGGAGGTAATTTTCATGGCCAACCGCTTGCTATGGCTATAGACTATGCGGCATTGGCAGCTTCAGAATTGGGCAATATATCAGATCGGCGTTGTTATCTTCTATTAGAAGGAAAGTATGGATTGCCTAGATTGTTAACAGAACACGAAGGCCTAAACTCTGGTATGATGATACCTCAATACACAACCGCGGCATTAGCATCAGAAAATAAATCTTTGTGTTTTCCTTCTTCGGCGGATAGCATACCTACCTCTCTCGGTCAAGAAGATCATGTATCTATGGGTAGCATCTCCGGGAGAAAATTCAATTCTATTTTGACTAATTTAGAAAAGATACTTGCGATAGAATTAATGCTTGGGACTCAAGCTATGGACTTTAGAAGACCCAATCGCTTCTCAGATATTTTAGAATCCAATTATACGCTGATCAGGAGTAAAATTAAGAAATTAGAAAATGATAGAATGCTCAAAGATGATATACAATCGATGATTGATCTAGTTGTAACGCGTAAGATTGATGTGATGGGTGATTTAAACGTTTAAGGAGTTTAATGAGTTTGATTGGTTTGATGAGTTTGATGAGTTTAATGAGTTTGATTGGTTTAAGGAGTTTGAGGTGTTTAAGGAGTTTAATGTGTTTGATATATTTAAGTGATTGCCAGGCTTGCACTTGTATTGGATTTGAGCTTTTTCTTTTTAATGATCTGTGAGTACAAAATGCATGGCGAGTTGACCAGAGTCTTAAAATTTATAATTGTAAAAAAAATGTCTTTTCAAAAACAAGTGCAACAAGGAATTCCAACTGAATTACCTCCAGCTAAAGGGCCTACTCTAGGAGCTAACCATGCACCAAAGAGAAGAGATATTTTAAATACAGACGAGAAGAAGTTGGCTATCCGCAATGCCTTAAGATATTTTCCGAAAGGGTGGCATGTTGAATTGTCTAAGGAGTTTTATAAAGAGTTGGTAGCGTATGGGCGGATTTATATGTATCGCTTTAGGCCAGATTATAACATGTATGCAAGACCAATAGAAGAATACCCCGCGCGATGTCAACAAGCAGCTGCCATTATGCTAATGATTCAAAACAATCTTAATCCCGATGTAGCACAACATCCAGAAGAGTTGATTACATATGGAGGTAATGGATCGGTATTTCAAAACTGGGCGCAGTACTTGTTGACGATGAAGTATCTATCGGAGATGACAGAAGAGCAGACACTTCATATGTATAGTGGGCATCCCATGGGATTGTTTCCTTCTTCTAAAGAAGCACCACGTGTAGTTGTAACCAATGGCATGGTCATACCTAATTATTCTAAACCTGATGATTGGGAAAGATTCAATGCATTGGGTGTATCTCAATATGGGCAGATGACTGCTGGCTCTTACATGTATATCGGACCACAGGGTATCGTCCATGGCACTACGATTACTGTCATGAATGCGTTTCGCAAAATTCTAAAAAAGAATGAGACCTCTGCTGGTAAAATATTTTTAACCGCTGGACTGGGCGGTATGAGTGGTGCACAACCTAAAGCAGGAAATATAGCTGGAT